>JAODGF010000121.1 GCA_025464645.1 Methanosarcinales archaeon | reverse complement strand
AGGACAATAGAAGCAAAGCTAATCCCAAAAATCAGGACATGATAATAAGACATGCCCTTCAAAACCCTATCGGCACAAAAAGATTGAGAGAAATAGTAAACGCAAGAAAAAACGCTACAATAATAATTGTTGTTGATGACCATACACGAGAAGCGCCTACTGAGAAGATACTCGATGCTTTAACCGAAGAAATAGGAGAAGAGAAGAAAAACCAAATCACACTGCTCGTTGCTTGCGGCACTCACGCACCACCAGCAGAAGAAGAATTAAAGAGAATACTTGGTAAATACTTCGCCCACTATAAGTTCGAGATACATGATTGTGACGCGACACAAGATTTGGTCTTCGTTGGTACGACACGCAGAGGAACGCACGTGATGCTAAATAGAAGCTACGTGGAAGCCGATATAAAAATTCTAACCGGGGATATAACTTTGCATTACTATGCCGGGTTTGGAGGCGGGAGGAAGAGCATCCTACCGGGAATATCCTCTCGGGAAACGATAAAGATGAATCATGCACTTCTTGTGGATGAACGCGCGAGGACCACAAATATAGAGAATAACCCGGTTCATCTGGACATGTCCGAAGCCGCATCTTTTGCACCACCTGATTTCGTGATAAATACCGTCTCTGATGCTTCGGGCAATCTGGTGGATGCATACGCAGGTGAGATGAATGCCGTGTTTCTTAAGGGTGCTGAGGTTGCAAAGGGATTGTTTTCTCTTGAAACTGGGTTGTTTGATATCCTGCTGGTAAGTGCCGGCGGTTTCCCAAAGGACAGAAATCTGTATCAAGCTACGAAGGCGATAGACAATTGTTATCGCGCGGTAGCTCCGGGTGGTAAGCTGATATTGGTTGCTGAATGCCGGGAAGGAATAGGTGACCCTTATTTCGAGGATTGGATGAACGAATATGCCACCTATGAAGCAGCAGCATCTGCAATTAAAGCAAATTTTGTGCTCGGGGGGCATAAGGCGTTTTATGTAAGGAAAGCAATGACCCGGGTACACCTGTCTATTGTCTCTGAGCTCGATACACACATGCTGAATAAATGGGGAATAAATGCTTATAAGTCGGTTTGGGAAGCGTATGAAGCAGAAGTGGGGAAGGAATACAGGCACGTAACAACCGAAATAAAAAACAAAGTTAAAATAGGTATAGTTAAAAATGGTTTGGATACTTTATTAGTGCCAGTGACGATAAATAGATAAGGAGTAACAAAGGAGTAGTAGCAATGGCTGATCTCGCAAAGCAGAAAAGGATAGCAGCAGAGGTGATGAAAGTCGGCAAGGGACGTGTGTGGATAGACCCTGAAGCTTCTGAAGATGTTACGGGAGCGATAACGAGAGAGGATATTCGAGGCTTGGTAGAAGAAGGTATCATAAAAAAGAAGCAGAAGAAAGGTGTGAGCAGGGGAAGGGCGAGGGAAAGGGCGATTAAAAAGGCGCAGGGGCGCAGGAAGGGACAAGGTTCCAGAAAGGGTGCTAAAGGCGCGAGGAGAGGGAAGAAAAGGTTATGGATGACCAAGATCAGGGGCTTACGCAGACGATTAAAAGAGCTTCGGGACATAGAGCATAATATTGACAGAACTACATATCGCAAATTATATAATAAAGCGAAGGCAGGGGAAATCCGAAACATCGCGCATTTAAATGACTTAATAAAATCGAGTGGAGTAACGAAAGAGGAGTAAAAAATGGCTAAAGGACCGACATATCATGTCCCCTTCAGAAGGAGGAGAGAAGGTAAGACCGACTATCGGAAGAGGCTAAAGCTGTTGCTTAGCGGAAAGCCCAGGGTTGTAGTGAGAAAAAGCAATAAATACATCAGAATACAACTTGTTTTGGCTGATAAGCTCGGAGATAAGACTGTTGTCTCTGTTATCTCTTCTGAACTGAAAAGATATAACTACACAGGTGGTGGGTGTAATACACCCGCAGCTTATTTGACCGGGTTGTTATTTGGCAAGCGCGCAAAAGAGGCGGGATTTCACGAAGCTATCCTCGATATTGGACTGCATATTCCAACCTACGGTTCTAAAGTGTACACCGCTTTAAAAGGTGTTTGTGATTCTGGTATGGAACTTGCGCATGACCCTTCTGTGTTTCCCCCTGATGAGCGCATAAGCGGGAAACATATTGCTGATTTTTTACACAGTTCTTCTATATTGGAGAACTTCAAAGAGACAAGAGAAAAAATAATAACTGCGTTTGAGGAGAATAGAGCGGCATCATGAGAAAAGAAGCAGAGAGAAAGATGGCTGAGGAAGAGAATTGGATACCCAGAACGAGATTGGGTCTGCTGGTACAAAGTGGCGAAATAAAAAGTATAGAAGAAGCTCTTCGGTCAAGATATCCGTTAAAAGAATATCAAATTGTGGAAACCCTTCTACCCGACCTTAGTGAGGAGGTCTTAGATATAAACATGGTACAAAGAATGACCGATTCAGGCAGGAGAGTGAAGTTTAGAGTTTGCGTAATCGTTGGTAATCGAGATGGATATCTAGGCATAGGGCTGGGTAAAGATGCACTTGTCCGTAACAGCATTACGAAGGCAATAAGAGCTGCTGAATTAGATTTAACATATATTGAGAGAGGTTGTGGCTCATGGGAATGTGGATGTAACGAAAAACATTCTATTCCGTTCAAGGTGACGGGAAAATCAGGGGGTGTTGAAATAACCTTGAAACCTGCTCCGAAGGGTCTGGGGCTCGCAGCAGGAGATATATCCAAAAAAGTACTGGAGTTCGCAGGTATCAAGGATATCTGGGCTAAATCGAAAGGAGCAACACGAACAACATTTAATCTCGCACTGGCAACTTATGATGCGCTAAAAAAAACAGCTTCAATGAAAACTTTTTAGTAAAAACCTTTCTTTATAAAAGAAACCTTTACCAAAAGGAGAAACGTTATGCAAGCCATAATAAAGCTAAGGGGAAGCGTAGGAATAAGACCGGAAATAAAACATACGTTAAGGCTTCTGCGATTGCATAAGGTGAATCACTGCGCTATTGTGGAAGAGAATGATTATTATAAGGGAATGATAAAGAAAGTGAAGGATTACATTGCCTGGGGAGAGATTTCCGAGGATATGCTTGAGCTTTTGTTAAAAAATAGAGGTAGATTAGAAGGCGGTAAACGATTAACCGAGCAGTATTTACGCGAGAATACCCCCTACGGGTCTTTCAAAGAACTTGCCCATGCTTTGTATGTAGGCAAAGTAGGGATGAAGGGTTTGATGGAATACAAAATCAAACCTGTTTTCAGGCTGCATCCGCCAAGAAAGGGGCACCGAGGCATAAAGCGGAGCGTTAAAGAAGGTGGAGAACTCGGCTATCACGGTGATAAGATAAATGAGTTGTTGTATAAGATGAGATAGCCATATCCCGTATCTATAAAGACAAAAAATAAAAAATAGGGAGAGATAGCCTCTCTCAATCTTCAGTTTTACTAATTTACTCGATTATTTTCTTCAGCTCTGGTATTATCCGCGGGTAGCCAACAGCCATTATGTGACAACCAACAGCTGGCGTTCCCTTAAGATGCTCTAAGAACCCGGTGAAGTATTCTATGTTGACTCTGTCCACTTCCTCCTTCCTCTTCTCCTTGTCCTTTATTTGCTTCGTCGCTTCCAGGTTCTTAAGGAAATCCTGAGGAACATCTACGCCTGTCACGTACTCATCGAAGAACTTTGCCGCACCGTAACTCTTTGCCGGGAATATTCCAACCAGAATTGGCGTCTCAACACCTAACTCCTTCACTCCCTTAAAGAAACGGTCTATTGTCTCGGGCAAGTAGACGACCTGAGTTTGGAAGAATTCCGCACCGGCAATGGATTTCCTCTTCAACTTGTAAAGCTCCGGCTCTAATGGATCCATACCCGGACCTGCTGCAGCTCCGACATGAAGCTTAGGTGGATTGGGTATTTCCGTACCCGAAATGTCCTTCCCTTCATGCACAAGCGTGTGGATCATTCGCGTTAGCGTGGTTGAATCCAGGTCGTACACGGGTTTTGCCTTTGGCGTATCGCCAAGAGATACATAATCGCCGGTTAATGTCAGAATATTCTTCAGTCCCAAAATGCCCGCTCCCATCACATCAGAGCAAAGTGCCATACGATTCCTGTCCGAACATCTAAGCTGATATATGCACTCCATGCCCGTTTCCTCCTGGATTTTATATGATGCTGCTAAGCTGTTGATTGCTGCAAAGCTCTGTGGGTTGTCCGTTACGTTACAGGCAGTGACCAAGCCTTTTAACTCGTTTGCCGCTTCTATTGCCTCATCTATGTCCTTAGCAGGTTCTAACTCGCCAGTCCAGACAAACCGCCCGTCCTTTATCTCCCTCATAAGATTACTATACACTTCTTCTGCCATTTCCATCACACTCCTAAACTCTCTATTACTTTCTTTGTTCCAGCCAGCTCCTTCAGCAAGTCAATGGGATGCTCCACTGTCACTGTTCTTGGTCTTGACTGCTTACTCCAGTCGTGTGGCTCTCTTATTTCTAATAGCTTATCGAGTTCACCGAATTTCTCTAATCGCTTGTAGATTGTAACCCAAGCGCATTCCTGATCCTCATTTACTTCGCACTTTCCATCCTCTCTCACACCACCGCAAGGACCATTCATCAATCCTTTCGCACACCGCACCAATGGACAGACACCAGCCGTCTTTCCGAGTTCACAGTCGCCACAGCCCTGGCATTCCTCTATAAAATCAGAAGGACCCCCGCTTGAGAATCCCAGCGCGTTGTTCGATGGGTACATTGGCTTTACAATACCCCACTCATCCTCTAAATATCCACGCACCGCTTGCAGCCCATCTCCACAGCTCATCATCAGCATCGCATCGCAGTCCTCTATCGCTTTTTTGTTTTCATTCAAGACCATCGAACTCATCGGAAGGAAGCACGTAAACAGACCAAAAGGTAGCCCTATCTTCGAAATCTCCTTCCCCTCTTTCGTTAGTTTCTCTGCCATCTCATCTATCTCTTTTATACCGCCGGTATGATAGATCGTAGCGCATCCACCGCATCCCATTAGTACTATCTTCTTTTTCCCTTCAAGATATTCCAAAACCTCTTCAAAAGGTTTTGGCGTTTGTGCGTTCATTTTTTTCTACATCACCGGCAACAACATTTGTTTTAACCCACGTTAAAACTTTCGCTTTTTAGAAGGTAATATTCGGCATTTTTATAAATTGAGCGGAACATAACAAAAGAAGAAGCAAAAAAGATGACTCCGAGGTCACGACCATGGGAAAATTGGCAGCATATAACCAAATTGGATCCCGATAAGTCACTCTCGCATGATGATCTGGAAACAATTGTAGAAAGCGGAACAGACGCTATTATGATCTCAGGCACTCAAAATATCACCAACACAAATGTATCTCAGCTCATATCTCGTTTAAAAGACTATGAAATACCGAAGATTTTAGAGCCTGCAACTCCCGAAGCGGTTGTGGATGAAGACGTGGATCATATCTTCGTGCCTTTGGTCCTGAATGCTGGCAACTTAAAGTGGATTGTAGGCAAGCATAAGGATTGGATAATGAACCAAACAATAGACTGGGAGAAGGTCATACCCGAGGCATATATAGTCCTGAATCCATTATCCGCAGTAGCTAAACTGACCAAATCAAAGACCGACTTAACCTCAGATGAGGTCATCGCGTACGCGCTATACGCGGAGAAATATCTCGGTCTTCCTATCGTATATATAGAATATAGTGGGACCTACGGCGATCCTCAATTGGTAAAGCAACTGAGCGAATCATTAAGTGAAGCATCTCTGTTCTACGGTGGTGGGATAGACACAAAGGAGAAAGCAGCGGAGATGAAGAGATATGTTGATGTTATCGTAGTTGGAAATGTGGTGTACACCAACATGGAAAAGTTT
>JAODGF010000120.1 GCA_025464645.1 Methanosarcinales archaeon | reverse complement strand
AAAGGGCTAAAGACCGCATTGAGCACCAATGGCACGCTGATAACAAAAGAAGTTGCATCGAAAATAAAGGCGTGCGGAATTGAATACGTTGGCGTATCGCTGGACGGCGCTAAGGCGGAAACGCATGATGCCATCAGAAATCAGCCTGGATGCTTTAAGCGCGCGGTGCAAGCGCTGCGGAATTGCGCGGAAATCGGGCTTAAAGCTGGCATCCGCGTTACCATTACGAGGGACAATTACCGTGAAATAGCGGACTTACTTGACCTTTCCCTCGAATTAAAAGTGCCGCGGTTCTGCGTTTACTGGCTCGTTCCGAGCGGAAGAGGGAAAGAGATTTATAACCTGCAATTAGAGCCGCAAGAAGTTGTTCGTATCTTTGAGCTGTTATACCAAAGAGCACGGGATTTGAACCCTGAGGAGATGGAAATTCTCACCGTTGATGCGCCACAAGACGGCATTTATCTGCTGAATAAATTAAAAGAGGATAATAGCCAGGAATACGAAAATGCGCTTAAATTACTGCAATATACTGGAGATTCTTGTAGTGCCGGTGACCGCGTTGCAAACGTTGACCCGGCAGGAAATGTTTATCCCTGTCAGTTCGCTCAGTTAGAAGAATTCAAAATCGGGAATATTCGCGAGAGAAAGTTCAGTGAACTGTGGAATGATGCCGAAAATCCTGTCCTCGCGGCTTTCCGAGAAAAAACGAAGTTCTTGAAGGGAAAGTGTGGTTCATGCGTTTACAAAGAGCTCTGCGGCGGCGGATGCAGGATACGGGCTTACGCAGAGTATGAGGATATATGGGCTGAAGACCCACTGTGTTCCTTTAATTCTGATGGTTAAGAAAGAAGAATATGACTGCAATACCGCCTTCTTATGACATACCAGAGGAGACCGTGGAAAAAGTAAGGAGCCTCGTGAAAGAAGATGTTGAAGACATAGCTCTTATTTTCAAAGTCTTAGCCGACCCGCTCAGAATAGGGATATTGAAGGCGTTGAGTACCGAGAACCTCTGTGTATGCGTTTTTGTTGAAGTTACGAATCAAAGGTATTCGTTCCTCTCTTACCATCTGAGACAACTTAAAGAGGCGAAATTAGTAGATTACAGAAAGCAGGGTAAGTTTTTAATGTACCACCTGACGGAGTTAGGAAGGAGGATATTAGATATTATCGTGGAGATAAAGAAGTTGTTATAACAACTAAAAATCCGTCATTACGCGGAATTGGTCCACATCTTCCACACCCATCTCCTGAAGGAATCCTCTTGCCGCTCCAGTTACATCCTTGGCAGCCGTAATCGCTCGACCAACCACAATAATATCCGCTCCTGCATTCAGCGCTTTTTTTACTTTTTTCAATCTTATCCCACCAGCTACTGCAACGAGCACTTCGTTTTCACACACTCGTCTCACCTCTCCGATATTTCCCCATTCGCTCTCCTGCTCTTTCCCTCGGTTCTGGTACAGTTCCACATCTATTGCACGATGCAACTCTACAATGTCAGGCTTCACCTTTAGCTTCCTAAGCACTTCCACGGGGTCTGGCACATTCAGCGTATCCATCAAAGAGAGAGCTCCGACTTTCTTGCACTCTTCTATAAACTTCTCCATTGTACCTATGGGCGCAAGTCCAGAAAAACCGGCTACATCGGCTGTCGCATCTCCCGCCATTCTCGCTTCCAGGTTTCCTGTATCCAGCGTCTTAAGATCGGCAAAGACAACTGTCTCCGGTCTCAATTGGTGTATCTTCTGCACTACTTCAACACCATACCGCTTGATAAGCGGTGTTCCCGCTTCGATTATTATCGCATCACTTCTTGGTAATGCCCTAATAATTCCCTCTACCCTTCTCCAGTCTGGAATGTCCAGCGCAACCTCCAGATATGGTGGCTTTTTTAAGTTGTTCATCTTGAATCCTATCATAGCATGTATAGATTTATCTTTCTCTTCTAAAACTTTATCAATATCCGGGAACTTCTGTATCGCTCGTGATAGGGCAAGCTTTGTTGCCGCATAGTTGTACCGGTATATCCGCTGATAATCTCTGCCTCTGGGATGGATGAACACGGAAACGATAACTGCGAGGTCTTCTACTTCCGCTTTCGGTATTGTCCCCTCTTCCACCGCATCCGCAATTGCCTTTGCAACAGCACTTTGCGCTGGTCCGAACATCTTTTCTGCATCTGCGAGGTTTCTTATGCTTACCTTAGGCACTATAAGTGTCGTTGGCTTGGTGGGCAGATTTGGTCTAATAACGCCAAGGATGGGCGTATGTCCCTGCCTGGGCTGGGCAATAGAACAGGCAAATGCTGTACCCACTGCTTCTTTCTTACTGCCTATGACCAGATCAATATGCGCTATCTCCGGCTCTTCTCCTACTAACGCCTCCCCTATCAGAAATCCATCATCAATCATAGGCATCTATTTTATGTTCGTAGCCCCGTATCTTTGCAAAATCTACAAGCTCGCTGTTCTCGTGCCATATCCTTATGTGGATAAACCCTCCGCGCTCGTCAAGCCCCATGATCTCTCTGACAAAAGTAGGAAAATCCGGAGGAATGGTTCTGTTTTCCCTTATAAGGTAATCCAGATAATCCTTGAGTAAAATTAACCTGCCCTCTTTTCCCTTCTCTTTTAATTTTATCTTTAGCTTTTTATGAAATACACTCTCCTCTTCGTTAAGATCTTTACTCAATTTAACCACCGATCTCCTTTTCTCTCTTCTTTTCTATTTTGTCCAATGCTGCTCTCACTTCAGGCAGCAGCGCGTATTCAAGTTCCAGCTGGTGAAAACCAGGTCTGGGACCGCCTTTTCTTGTCGCTCGACAGATTCTTGGGTCACCAATTGGAAACCCTCGTGGTTTTGAAAAAATGCCGTTCTTATCCAGTTTCCTTACCTCTTCCACTATCTCCCTTACTTTCTCCTCTTCTCCTTCCACCAATGCACCAAAACATGTCTCTTTTACTCTAATGTCCATGCCCGCTGTGCTCACATCCTCGCTAATCAAGGACAAAATCTTGCTCTTCACCTGCTCTGGTGTTATCTCAGAATCTGGCGCAATCATAATTACCCTGGTCTGAATCCCCATTTTTCTCACCTTTTTCTTTTTCGTTCTTTTTTTCTTTAATCAAACTTTTTCTAAAAGTTTGCTGCGAAGCGTTTTGATCAAACTTTCCTAAAGTTTGATGATGGGCCCGCGGAGATTTGAACTCCGGACCTCTCGGTTATCAGCCGAGCGCTCCAACCAGACTAAGCTACGAGCCCCCTATACTATGGATATTATTAGTTTATTTTTACTCATAAAACTATTTTTAATTGTGAGCAACCAAAAAAGGATATACATAAAGGAGTATAAAATCGGCGCTGACATTTTGGTGGCAGTGTGTGATACGGAGTTGATAGGGAAAAGCTTTGAAGATAGAGGGCTTTTTCTTAAGATTACCGAAAGTTTTTATAAAGGTGAAAAAGCAACCGAAAGAGAAGTAGTGCGTTCCTTAAAACATGCAACCATCGCGAATTTGGTAGGTGAAAGAGCAATAAAGTGCGCTCTGGAGAACGATTTTATCGAGGAAGCCAATGTGATTTTCGTGGCTGGTGTACCCCATGCGCAGATAGTGAAAATCTAATCGTTACATTTTGCATTTTTCAATTTGCTCTTTGCATTTTGCAATTAATTTATTCGCTCTTCTCCTCCTTCATCACAGATAGAAAACGTTTTGTTACCGCATCCTCTGCAAGTTGCATGAGTGTGTTCCTATCTTTTATCCCTTTGAAAATGCCAAGGGGCAACTGTGCCGCAGCCATCGTTGCGTGTCCTCCAGCAGATCCCATTTCTCCAAATGCACGGACAAACGCATCGCCTATATTCACCCTTATGTCCTTACTTCTCCCTGAAACGCATATCATATCCTCGCACAGCCCTATTACAATAGCAGTTGTGATTCCTTCGAGGTTGAGCAAGTAATCCGCAGCTTGAGGGATAGAATCTCGATTCGCCACTGTTCCCACACTTGTTATCAAATAACTCCCCTTTATCTTTTTGTGCAGTATCGCGCCACCTACTACGTTTAGCATCTCTGTTGACATAGGTGGCGTTTCTATCTGCTCTAAAAGGTCTTTATCTGCCTTTTCGTGCAGAAAAGCAGCGGCGTAAAAATCCGATGGGTGCGTCTCGCGCTTAAAACTACTCGTATCTGTTCTTATACCTTGCAGAAGAGCGGTTGCTAACACTTTATCCACAGGTATATCCAGTTCTTGCAGATACCTCGTCATTATCGTTGAAGTTGCACCGTTATCTGTTCGAACGTCGAAAAAATCTGCATATACTTTCTCCTTGTTATTCGCCGCATGATGGTCTATGATGATGTCCACATTACCCTCAGGTGGTGGAGGCAGAGGGTTGTTTGCACCCGGAACGGTGGCATCTATAAGCGCCAATTTATCATATTCCTTTAATTCATCCTCACGCTCTATTCTCCTCATCTCTATCCCCAAGATATTTACAAAAGCACGATTTATATGATGCCCTATTTCTCCTCGATACAATATATCTGCTGATACATTCACGTGCCTTGCTATCTCCTTTAGTGCAAGAGCAGAAGCGATTGCATCAGAATCCGGGCTGTCGTGGACAATAATACCTAATTTTCCTTTTCCCCGTATCTCTTCTATCATCGCGGTCAATTCTTTCGCTTTCCTCCGAGCTTCTACTTTCTCCAGGGACTCTATCGCGACTCTTGCCGCTATATCACGGATGGATAAAGCCACATCAACGCCTAACTCTTTTAAACCCTCTTTATCCTCTGGTTCGATCGCTCGCACGACCAAATGAGTCTGAGGTAGTATCTCTTTTACATTTTTCACTGCCTTTTTGTTCACTTCGCTGCTGTTGCTCAAGATAAAAATCGCTTCTGGCTTGCCTTCTCTTGTTACCTTAGCCAT
>JAODGF010000018.1 GCA_025464645.1 Methanosarcinales archaeon | reverse complement strand
TTTCGCGCGGCAACCGGCAGCCATGTATGCATGTCAAAGGAGCCAAATACACCTGGTGCTGGGCAGCAGGAAGCGCCTACCATCTCTTTCGTCTCTATTCCAAACTCCTTAAATATCCGCTTTGTCGCTGCTTCTATCCCCGGATACCTGTTCGGCGTGATACAACCGAGGAAATAAGCGTATGTCAAACCCAAATCATCACTCGTCATTTTTTACCTCCTTTTTCCATTCCTCTTAAATTCATCGTCTCCCAATCAAAATCAATCATTGCATCGTAGTTCGTAGTTCTAAATATTGTTCGCACCTGCTCCAGTTGCTCTTTGTTTTTAGGATGCTGCGTGGTCGGAGGCTGCGATTCGAGACCCACCGCTTCTCTCAACTTCATCTGGTCAGGGCCAATCGGCACTGCGTGACCCGTTTTCAGCACATAAACGCCGATCATACGGTGTGGAACCGACATGTGCCCCTCCTTCGCTGCCAGGTTTCTTATTATTCTGATTATATCAGTCGTTTTCACTCCTTTCGGACACCTCTCATAGCAGGTGAAACACGTTGAGCAGAACCACAGTTCTGGAGCATTAAAAATCTCCTCACGCAGGTCCAACAGAGCCATCTGAAATAGCTTTCTTGTTCTTAACGCTGTGTTTCTCCCCGATGGACAGCCGCCCGTACACTTGCCGCATTGCACACACTCCCGGAGCGTTTCCATGTGCTCCTCACCAAAGACTTCTCCCCCATAAGCAACGATGTCTTCATATAACGTTCCCATTTGAATATACCTCCTTGTTCACCATAACTTACCTCTTTCTTTTTATTTATTATACATGAATTTGACATTTTACGTTATAAATAATTTGCGGTTTTTTCATCTCATGGTTTTTACAATTCAATTATCTCCGCTTCGACCTTCTCTAAATCGAGTAATGCTACCGTTCTTTTCCCCGTGAGGTATCCGCAACACTCCCCTGGGTTTATCACTAACGCTTCTTTTTTATTCCCCTTCTTCTCTATCTCTGCTTTATGTGTATGCCCATAGATCACCACATCATAAGCGCCAGATGCGGCTAACGGATTCACGAGCTTTGGTTTGTGCGTTACAATTATCCTCTTTGCAACAAGCTCAAAATCATAAGGGTCCTCATATATTTCCCCCACCTCTTTCTCGCGGTATTTCTCCTTTAGAAGCAGCTTATCCCCGTCATTATTGCCAAATATTCCTACCAGAGGCGCATTTAGCGTTCTAAATGGTTTCTCGGTAAATGGTGCTACAAAATCGCCAGCATGAATTACGATTTCGATTTCTTCTTGGTTAAAAATTTCCACCGCTTTGCTTATCGCATCTAAATTATCATGTGTATCTGCTATTATTCCTGCTTTCATTTTATCCCTTCACCTTACCTTTTTATGACCTTAAAATATATAATACAAAATAAATAGATGGCATATTCACCTACAAGACGAAAATACACCATTGTCGGCATAGACCCAGGCACTACGATAGGAGTGGCAATAATTGACCTTGAAGGGAAACCAATAGAAGTATTCAGCTCCAAAAATTATTCGTGCTCCGATGTGATAGAAAACATAATATCGCATGGAAACCCATTGATAGTAGCATCGGATGTTACACCTACACCTTCGACGGTAAAAAGGATAAGCCGTATTTTCTCTTTACCAGTTCACGAATTAGACGAATCGCTGTCAACGGAAGAGAAAGTCGCGCTAACGAAAGGGGAGGGTTACGAATATAAGAATGTGCATGAGCGCGACGCATTAGCTGCCTGCGTTAATGCATTCAAGCGATATAAGAAGAAATTCTTGCAGGTGCAGCGCAAGACACCAGCGGCTGTGGACGTGGAAGAAGTGAAAGCGCTGGTAGTTAAAGGTGTGTCCATAAGTGCAGCTATAAATAGATTAATTCATGCTGAAGAGGAGAAAAAGAGAGAGGAGAAGCCAGAAAAGGGAGAGCAAAAAGGCGGAGAAAGCGAAAATGAGCTCAGGTTGCGCAGAATTATAAAGAGTAAAGACGAGAAGATAGGCATGATGAAGGAGCTCACGACGGCTCTGAAGACGAAGTTGGAGGAAAAAGAATTTGAACTAAAAAATTTACGTTCTAAACTCGCTTCTATGCAGTCAGCGAGAAGGCGGGAGATAGAAGAAAGGGAGGAGATAAGCTGGAGAGATAAGGAGATAGAAAGGCTAAGAGAGGAAGTAAAAGCGAGGGATGAGGCGAATGAGGAATTAAGGAGAATCATAGAAGAGTTAAAAGGAAAAAAAGAAGTGGAGGGAGGGAAAAGGATAAAAGTGATACGCTCTTTCAGTCGGAATACAATATTGGATATGGATAGAAAATACGGGTTAAAAAAAGGGGATGTTGTATTCCTCGAGGACGGTAGCGGTGGCGGAGCAAGTACCGCGGAATTATTAGCGAAGAAAGGTATTGTTGCAGTAATATATAGCAAGGGATTGTCGCATTTCGCGGCTGATAAGTTCTTTGAATTTGGTGTTCCCACTTTTTCCACCGACGAAATACCGTTGCTGGAGAGCGAAGGCGATTTCGCTTTTGTAGATGAACGGTTGCTGAGCGAAAAGATAGGGGAGTGGAAGAGGGAAAGAGAAAGGGGAAAGGCGGAAGAGAAGATAGTTATTTTTGCGCTTTGAGTTATCTTATGCAATCAAAAAAGACATATTGTTCAAATTTTTTAATGTATCACCGAGTTGAAATTTAATCAATTATTTGCATTGATCCTGTTGGACATATCTCTACACATCTCATGCATCGTGTGCATCTCTTATAATCTATTTTAACAGGCTTTCTCTTCTCTATGGCATTCTCTGGGCACTCATCAATACACAGGTAACACACACCGCATCTTCCTATTACTGCCGTATAAACGGACTTATCATACCGGTATTTCTCAAGCTCTTTCATAAGAAAATTGTGTATATATATAAACTGCCGAGTTTTTATATCGAAAGGAGGAGAAAAAAATGGAAAGAAAAGCAATTGCAGGATTAATAGCCGTAGTTGCAATCGTGGCGGTTGCGATGCTTGCAGGATGCGTAGAAGAGAAGCAAGTGAGTACAGCGGAAATAAAAGAGATGGTTCTTGCTACTGTTGCAAACACAGATACTTACCAGTTTGACATGAATATGACACAAAAGACGCTAATAAGTAACGAGACTGATGAGACCAGGATGACGATGACAAGCACAGGAAGAGGTGTAATGGACAGAACAAACAAAAAGATGAAGCTGGAGATGACGATGACGATGCAACTGCCCGAGAAAGCAGAAATATCTGAGGCAAAGGAAATGAAGATGGACGTATATTTCATCAATAATACCTTATACACGAAGATGGACGTGGGGATTCCAATGATGCCAGCGCAATGGACAAAGAGTGAAATGCCCGAAGAATACTGGGAATCGCAGAATCAGATAGACCAGCAAATGGAACTGCTGAACATCTCAAAAGTGGAACTGTTAGAAGATGAAAAGGTGAACGATGTGGATTGCTATGTGCTAAAACTCACGCCTGACATCGAGAAGTACTGGGAGACAGTGATGAAGCAGGAGGGACTGAGCGAACTAATGCAAAGCCTGCGACAAAACGATAGCTTCGACATCGGGGAAATGATAAAGGAGATGTCTATAAAGCAATGGATTGCAAAGGATACGAAGTTCCCGACGAAGACAGAAGTGCAGATAAAAATGGCGATGAGTTCCGCGGACTTGAACATATCTGATACGGAGGAGGAATTTACAATGACGATAGAACAGAGAACCAATATGTTTTTCTATGATTATAACAAGCCAGTGAAGATAGAATTGCCGAAAGAGGCAGAAAGTGCCGCAGAGCTTCCAATGTTTCCACCGCTGAATCAAACAGCTACATCTGCTGCATAAGTAAATAAATACGAAATATATCTTCCCCTTCTTTTATTTTTTAATTAATTTTGATTTAAAAAAAAGGAAAAGGGTTTGCTCGAAATTTAACACTTTTCTACCCCTTATTTCTATCCCTTCTGCTCTCAGAAGTTTTATCTTCTTCTCTACACCCAAACTATAACCTCCAACGTCACCATCACTTCTAACGACACGATGACAGGGAATAGCGATGGGGTACGGATTTCTCGCAACTGCCTGAGCAACAGCCCGAGCTGCACGAACAGAGCCTGTTATTCTTCTCGCTATCTCGCCATAAGTTGTTACTTTGCCTGCGGGTATTTGCTTTACGAGGTTCAATACTGCCTCCTGAAAATTTCCAGCCATACTTCTGGTCTCTTTTTATGAAGCAAGGTTTCTCATAAGCGAAGCAGGGACAAAGGAATAGCCCCATCGTGAACGGCAGTAGCAACCAGCGCACCTTTTACTCCTATCTCCTCCATCTTACGCACATCCTCGTAACTCCTAACGCCACCACCGCATAGGATACCATGTTCCGAGAACTCCACTGCGCGAGCGAGGAAATCAAAGTCTATTCCGCTTTTCGTTCCTACCCTATTCAGTTCCAATACAATCACATCCTGTATTGGATACGCATTCAACTCTTTTATTAACAACAGAGGGTCAATCTTCATTCTTTTATCGTTTGTCAGCACCTCTTTATTGAAAAGGTCAATACTAACACTTATATCACTTGAAATATCGCTCTTCGATACTTCGGCAATCAAATCCATAGTTGCTGTTTCTGTTCCTAAAATGATGTTATCAGCTATTTCAGCTTCAACAGCTTCTTTCAGGTCTTTCATGTTCTTTATACCGCAGTCCACTGTTATCCTCGTCCTGCTGTTTTTATTTCTTATTTCCCTTATTACTTCTTTGTTAGAGCCAGTGCCCATAATCTTGTTCAGGTCAGCGATGTAAACTTCTGCAGGTTTTACTTCTTCGATGACCTGGACAGGGTCAGACGAACTAACGATGGAACTGAAGAGGTGGATTGGCTGGTATTTCTCACGTTCACCCCTCTTTGCATGCACTACTATACCGTCGAGCAAGTCGAGCACAAAAATCAGTCTGAAGTTCATGTTTAATTATTTACATAAAGATTCATTACTTTTTATTTAAGGGGGAAAAATTACAATCAGAACGATGAAAATGCTATATAACACAAAGCAAGCAGTCCTCTTTGAGGGAGGGAACCCAGGATACAACTATGAAGTGCTTATTAACAAACGATATAATTTTGCAGAAGGTGTCGAGATTCTGTCTAAAATCGACTGGGATTTTAAAGATTTTACCACTCAATACCTTACGCACACGTTTCATTCTTATCCCGCAAGGTTTATACCACAGATACCTCTGACTTTCATTAAATTATTTACCGATGAGCGAGAGGTTATTTTAGACCCCTTTTGTGGATGTGGAACAACTCTGGTTGAGTCATTTTTAAACAATCGAAATTCTATTGGTAATGACTTTAATCCTCTTGCGGCTTTAATAAGCAAAGTAAAAACGACATTGATAGAGGACACGCAGTTCAGATATTTCAATAGAAAATTGGCAGTTATGAAACGGTATTTAGATTTGGATTACAGAAGGGTTAATGAGAAAATTAACGACTTGCCCAACCGAAAGATAAGCGCTATATTTAGCAGAACGGTAATTTCAAAATTAGAGGCAATTCGTGAAACTCTACTGGAAGTAAAAGAAGAAGGATATGATGAGTTATTCGATTTTGGTAGAGTTGCCTTATCTTCTACAATATGGTCATGTAACCTCTCCGCCTTATGTAAATGCACTGGATTATTACAGAGTTCACATGTATAATATGCTCTGGCTTGGAATGGATCTTGAACTGTTCAAAAAGCATGAGATAGGGGGGCATTCTCATTTTATAACCAACAGGTTCAGATTGCTCTCCGAATATTTAGGCGATATGCTTCGCTCGATGATAGAAATGAACAGAGTTTTGAAAAAGGATAAGTTATGCGTGATTGTTGTGGGCAACTCAAGCGTGGAATACGAATTGATTGAAAGTCACATTTTTTTTGCGGAAATGGGTAAAAACGTAGGGCTGCAACCCGTGAAAACAATTTTCAGGAACATTGATAAAACTAAAAAATACACGAGTGCGGATGTTGGGAAGATTGACGATGAATATATAGTAGTGATGCAGAAGGTAAAAAATAGCGAAGTCACTGCGGATGACGATGATTTCGTTTCTGAAGCGGTGAGAAAACAGATGATAAGATTTAGCGAGCAAATAAAAAATATTCAGGGCACTTCAATTAGAGGTAGAAAGCCGACAAAGGAGAGGCTGTTGAAGAATATTGATAAGATAAGTGAAGCGATAGAGACCATACCTAAGGACATCAAAATAAAGAAATTGAAGGAATTGACGAAGTAACTTGGACTTTATCCTTGACAGAGGAGGAGATGAAAGAATGCGAATAGAAAGAGCCCGGGGTACGAGGGATTTCCTGCCTGAGGAGATGAAGAAGAGAAGGATAATGGAGGAGAGAATGCGTGAGATAGCGGAGAGATGGGGGTATGAAGAGATAAGAACACCCACTTTTGAACTCGCCGAGCTCTTTACGCTTAAATCAGGTGAGGCAATCCTGGAGGAGATGTATGAATTCAAGGATAAAGGAGGCAGGCATTTAGCACTAAGACCTGAGTTAACTGCCCCCGTGATAAGAATGTATGTTAACGAGCTGAAGATGGCGCCGAAACCGACTAAGGTTTATTATTTTGGCAATTGCTTCAGGTATGAAGAGCCGCAAAGAGCACGTTATCGAGAATTCTGGCAGTTCGGTGCAGAGATAATCGGGTCTGACAGACCGGAGGCACAGGCGGAAATAATCGCACTCGCTTTTTACTGCTTGAAATCCTTAGGCATAAAGGCAGAGCTGCATGTGGGTCATGTAGGGCTGATAAGAGAGAGATTACGAGCTGCAAATGTGGGAAATGACGAGATAAACAGGGTGATGAGGTTAATAGACAAAGGAGAAAGAGAGGCGGTAATCGACTTTTTGAACGAGATAGGCACAAAAAATGAGTTGATTGATGATTTAATCTGCTTAGTGGATTTAAAAGGAAGAGATGCCTTAAAGGAAGCACGTGAGCGTAATATAGTTGGTTCAGATAGCGATGCGTTAAAGGAATTGGAGATGCTGCTGGAAATTCTCGATTATTATGACGTTCTTTACACTTTGAATCTTGGAATAGCACGGGGTTTGGATTATTACACCGGAATGGTGTTTGAAATATATGAGGTTGGTGGCAGGTTAGGAGCGCAGAACCAGATATGTGGTGGTGGGTCCTATCAATTGGCTGCATTGTTTGGCGGTGATGACACGCCTTCTACCGGTTTTGCTTTTGGCTTTGACCGATTGGCAGAAATATTCTTACCAGAAACCATGCATTTGGAGAGTATGAAGGTCGTGGTGATACCGATAAGAACTAAAAATGGTGACCGGGATGTGATGAAAGAGTCGGTAAAAATAGCGTCTAAGCTGAGGGAATTCTTCCCTACGTATATAGACGTGATGAGCAGAAGTCTAAGCGCTCAATTGTCTTATGCGGCTGCTATCCATGCTTCGTTTGCCGTGCTCGTGGGTAAAAACGAGCTAAAAGAAGGGAAAGTGACGTTGAGAAATCTTGACACGGGGGAGCAGGAGAAAATGAGCGTAGAGGAATGCGTGGAAAGGATAAAAGCTTTTTGACTGGATTTATACCTGTTCAAAAATAAAAGCAGCCTTCAATATCGCATCCTCTTCAAAATGCCTACCGACAAGCTGTAAGCCTATTGGCAATCCATTGGAAAATCCACAGGGAATGGAGATAGAAGGCACACCAGCCAAATTAATAGGCACTGTATTAACATCCGCAAGATACAGAGAGAGAGGGTCTTTTATTCTCTCTCCGAGCTTAAAAGCAACAAAGGGCATCGTTGGCATCGCTAATATATCATGCTTTTTTAACGCATCCTCAAATTCGTTCTTTATCAAGGTGCGCACCTTTAGCGCCTTCAAATAATACTTGCCATAATAACCCGCGGAGAGCGCGTATGTGCCAAGAATAATCCTCCTTTTCACTTCTTCTCCAAACCCTTCACCGCGTATCCTTGAAAATGTAGTATGCCAGTCCTCGTCCTTGCCCGTGCGAAGACCATATCTCAACCCGTCAAACCTCGCAAGATTTGACGATGCCTCAGACATCGCAATGATGTAATAGGAAGCGAGTGCGTATTTCATGCCTCGCATGCTTATCTCCTCGATGGTCGCACCAGAATCTCCAAATTTGTGCACCGCATTCCAAACCGACTGTTCAACTGCCGGAGAAACGCCTTCAATGAACTCCTTTGGAACTCCTATCCTCATGCCCTTGATCTCTTTATCTATACTGGCATCTTCATACCTGCTTATCGAAGGAGCAAGGTAGTTCGTTGTAGCATTATTCTTTATCTTTATCTGCGTGCTGTCCCTTTCATCCTTCGTAGAAATCACTTCTAAGAGCAACGCGGTATCTGCTACGTTAGACGCCATCGGTCCTATCTGTTCAAGTGAATTTGCGTATGCAATGAGCCCATATCTCGATATAAGCCCGTAAGTGGGCTTCAACCCAACCACGCCACAGAAAGAAGCAGGGCATCTGATAGAGCCTCCAGTATCAGAGCCAAGAGCAAGAACGGCTTCTCCTGCCGATATAGCCGCTGCACTACCGCCTGAAGAACCTCCAGGCACCCTGCTGAGGTCATGTGGGTTTCTCGTTGGACCATAATAACTTGTCTCTGTGGACGTCCCCATGCAGAATTCATCCATGTTTGTTTTCCCTATAATTATCGCTCCTTCTCGCTTTAGCGCCTCTATCACCGTGGCATCGTAAGGGGGGATATAACCATCAAGAATTTTAGATGCACACGTAGTTTGAATGCCCCGTGTAGAAATGCTGTCCTTAATGGCTATGGGTACACCAAGCAGTTTCTTCCGATTGTATTCCTCTTCATTCCTTTTCTTATCCACTTCTCTCGCTTTGGCAAGCGCATTCTCTTTGTTTAAAGTGATAAAGGCATTCAATTCGCTTCTCTCTATCCTACCATATATCTCCCATACTAACTCCTCGCATGAGATACTCCCACTTTTTACCCCCTCTACGGTGTCTATTACAGTTAAGTTAGCATATTTCATCTGGTTTTTATTTTTATTTTTAGTTAACTTTATATATAACAATTCAACCTCCTTTTATAAATTGACATGAAAACGAAATCATTATGCCCGGAATGTCTCGCAGTTATAGACGCAGATGTGTATGAATCAGGGGGCAGGATACTGATAAAGAAGAAATGTGAGAAGCACGGCGAATTCGACGATGTATACTGGTCGGATGCCTCACTTTATCACAAATTCTCAAAGTGGCGATACGATGGCAAGGCAGGAATCACGCTCACAAAAACAGATAAAGGCTGCCCTTTTGATTGCGGTCTCTGCCCAGAGCATAAGAGTTCAACCGCGCTCGCACTTATAGACCTCACGAACAGGTGTAACCAGCGCTGCCCTACGTGTTTTGCAAATGCTGCCGTCACAGGTTACCTCTATGAGCCGACGATGGAACAGTTGAGGGAGATGATGGTACTGCTGAGGAGTGAAACGCCTCCTTGCCCCGCGGTGCAGTTTGCGGGCGGCGAACCAACGATAAGAGAAGGTTTTGTAGATATAGTAAAAATGGCACGAGAGCTCGGTTTCTCTCATATTCAGGTCGCAACGAATGGAATAGCGCTGGCAAAGAGTGAACAGTTCTGCCATCGTTTAAAAGAAGCAGGCTTGCATACGGTATATTTGCAATTCGACGGTGTGACTGAAGAGCCATATAAGAAATTAAGGGGGATTCCCGCGTTAAAAACAAAGTTAAAGGCAATAGAGAGCTGTAGAAGGGGCGGAATAAAAAGCGTAGTCCTGGTTCCCACGCTTATGCGCGGTGTGAATGACGACCAGATGGGGGACATCGTAAGGTTTGCCGCGGGGAACCTGGATATTGTAAGGGGTGTGAATGCGCAACCCATCGCTTTTGAAGGAAGAGTAGATGAATCAGAGAGGAAAAAGGGGAGAATAACAATTCCGGATTTCATAAAACTTCTGGAGGAGCAGACAGACGGGGAAATACCCAAAGAAAGTTTTTACCCCGTTCCTTTTGTCGTTCCCGTATCTTATTTTGTAGAAGCGTGGAAGAAGGTGCCACAGTTAGAGTTCACGGTACACCCACATTGCGGCGCTGCAACGTATGTGTTTGTAGAGAAAGGAAGGTTCATGCCAATAACAGAATTTATAGATGTTGAAGGGTTTATGGAGTTCCTACTGGATGCTGCGGAAGAGATAAATAAATCGAGGATTGGTAAAATAAGGGCAATAGCAGGGCTGTCATCGGCGTTAAAGAGATTTATAGATAAGGACAAGGCGCCAGAGGGTATTGATTCAGTGACTTCACTAACGGGTATCTTGGGAATAGGGAATCGAGAAGCTCTTGCGGAGTTTCATCGTAAAGCGCTTTTTATCGGCGCTATGCACTTCCAGGACGCATATAATTTCGATTTGGAAAGGGTTAGGAGGTGTGGCATCCACTACGCCACGCCAGATCTCCGTATAATTCCTTTCTGTTCTTACAATGCCATCCACCGACCGTCAGTGGAAAAATCTTTTTCTGTGCCTCTTCATAGCTAAATAGCACCAAATCGCAATTGGGGAATTACCTTTAAATATAAAAAGTATAGATATAAAAATGCCCTTTTCGAAGAGTAGTGTGACCTCGTGGAAAGCGAAGGATGATTACTATGGCAAACGAAGGGCAACAAACCTCGCCGTATTGCACGGTCCCTGCGGTATGCCTCTCATGATGATGGCAATGACCGTTTAGAGGCAACCACAATACGGCACAAAAACTTTCTTATTTATAGAGCACATGTTTTATCAAATTCAGTACTTTAAAATTAAAAAATCAACAAACACCGAGGAAGAGATATGAGAGAAGAAAAAGGGAGAAATCATGTAAGTTATACAGAAGAGGAGATGGAGATAGAGAGGATAAAGGAGCGAAAGATGCGAGAGATGGAAGCAGAGATAAAAGCAATGAAAGAGGGGGGGAAGAAGGAAGTGGGGGTAATAGACCATCCCCTGACGATGGATGACAATAGCTTTGTAAAAACGGTAAGAAAATATCCACTGGTCGTTGTGGATTGCTGGGCTCCCTGGTGTGGTCCTTGCAGAATGGTTGCGCCGGTAATAGAGGAGTTAGCGAAGGAATACGCCGGTAAAGTCGTATTTGGAAAACTAAACGTGGATGAGAACCCGCGGGTAGCTACTGAATTTGCGATAATGGCTATACCCACGTTGTTCATCTTTAAAAACGGCGAGCCTGTGGACGTCATACAGGGAGCGTTGCCAAAGCAATATTTAGAAGCGAAGGTAAAGGAATGGCTGTGAGAAATGGCAATAAGAATGGGATAGAGATAGTAAAAAGGTTTGCCGATTTAGGATTTCAAGTCCAGCCAGAAGCGATTGAACTATTGAGTCAATCTGAAGCTGGAAGTCACCTCGATGTAAATGAAATGGTGAAAAGCATAACTAATTCGTTAGACCGCTCGATTTTTGTGATTTCCACCGGGCATATAGCCGAGTTTCTCGAGAATAGCCGGGTAGAAGATAGAGAGCAAAAAAGCATCGGCTTCCAAAGACAATCACCTACTATAATTAAATCGTTCGCGGATAGCCGAAGGGGTGTGGACCACCGGGACTTCTTACCGCATTTCCTCGATAGATATGAACGAATAAGCAGGATAATAAAACGGAGGATGAACTGCGGGCAGATAAGGTTTATAAAAAACAGTAGGAGAAGCGAAGAGGTATCGGTGGTGGGAATGGTCTCTTCGATAAACAAAACGGCAAAAGGGAATCTCCGCGTGGAATTGGAAGACCCTACGGGGCATCTCATGATTATCTTGCAGCGTGAAGAGGAGATAATACCTGATGAGATAATAGGCGTTACAGGTTCTTTATCCGACGACGGAGGTTATCTATTTGCAAATAGAGTAATACACCCTGATGTGCCCTTCCCCTCTTCAACTTCTCAATCACCATTACCGCTTTCATTAAAATCCAACGAGAAAGAAGACGTTTATGCGGTGTTCATCTCGGATATGCATATTGGAAGCAAAACGTTTTTGGAAGATTCATGGGGTAGTTTCGTGCAGTGGTTGAAAGAAGAAGCTCAAAGAATTGCATATCTAATTGTTGCTGGTGATATCGTGGATGGAATAGGAGTATATCCTGGTCAGGAGGATGATCTGTCAATTATGGATATAGAAGAGCAATATAAAACAGCGGCGGGATATTTTCACGATTTCCCTTCTCATATACACGTGGTGGTAGCGCCAGGAAACCATGATGCCGTTCGAAGTGCAGAGCCACAGCCACCCTTGCCAGAGAGCCTCAGGAAGCTCTTCCCCGATAATACGCACTTTGTGAGCAATCCTGCATACATAAATATGGGCGGCAGGCTTGTCTTGATATATCATGGGCAATCTTATGATGATTTTGTTAACTCGGTATCGCGGCTGAATTATTCAAAACCCGAAGAAATGATGGCGGAGATGCTTAGAAGGCGGCATATTGCTCCAATATACGGAAATATTGTCTCTATCGTCCCCGATGGGCACGATTACGGAGTAATTGACCCTGTTCCAGATATACTTCATTGCGGGCATACCCACACCGTTGGCGTTTCTAAATATCGGAACGTGCTACTTATAAATTCCGGAACCTGGCAATCACAAACACCATATCAGAAAAAAAGGGATATATCTCCTGTTCCTGGGTGTGCAACGCTTGTAGAGCTTTCCGGGATGAAGGTGAAGGTGATGGACTTCGGAAGCTGACTAAAATAGGGACGTAGAAGGGATAGATGGCGAGAAGGATTAAAAATAACGGACTGAAGTTCTTTGCACTGCGTAAAGCTGTGGGAATACACAGCTGGTTGAGAGATAGGGTTTATAGAGAATATGAGGAATTACTGGAGGAGGAGATATTGGAGAAGCCCCTGCCCGAGCATGTAGCAATAATCATGGATGGGAATAGAAGATATGCGAAGAAGATAGGAGTTCCAACGGAAGAAGGTTATCTTTATGGAGCGGCGACAACGGAGCATGTGATAGAGTGGTGCTTTGATATAGGGGTGAAACAACTCACGATTTATGCTTTTTCTATTGAAAACTTTTGCAGGACGGAAGAGGAGAAGGAGCAGCTATTTGCATTGATGCAGGGTGAGTTTGAGAAGATAAGCCGTGATGAAAGAGTCCATAAGCGTGGAGTGCGGGTGAAAGCAATAGGGAATATCAATTTGCTGCCCGAATCAGTAAAGGAGGCGATAAGAAAAGCCGAACGTGCAACTGAGCATTATAACAAATTCAAGTTGTTCATCGCGGTGGCGTATAGTGGTAAAATGGAGATAGTTGATTCGGTGTACATAATAGCGAATATGGTAAAAAGAGGCTTACTATCCGTAGAGGACATAAATGAGGAGACAATATCAAAGCATTTGTACATAAGCGAGATAGAAAATGGTTCTTCGACTTCCGGAGCGAAAACGAGTGTAGACCTGTTAATAAGGACCGGGGGTGAGCAGAGGTTGAGCAATTTCGTTCCCTGGCAAGCGTTGGGGAATGAATGTGCAGCTTATTTCTGCGCTCCTTTCTGGCCTGAATTCCGGAGAATAGACCTTCTAAGGGCAATAAGGACATATCAAGAGCGTGAGGAGGAGAAAAGGCAGCATACACTCTCAAGAATGTTGAAAATAAACCTTTTCTTAGACAACCTTTCTTTTACAAAGAATGTTTGATCAAAGAAACCAAAAGAAAAAGTGTTATGAGAACGTTTATTGCTGTGGACCTGTCTGAGGAAATAAGAACAAGGATAGAGGAGATACAAAAGCAATTTATGGACTTAGAGATACATGAGAATCTAAAATTAAAATTCGTGAACCCGGAGCAGGCGCATCAAACAGTGAAATTTTTGGGTGACGTTCCAGAGGATCGTATAGAAGAGGTTAAAGGGGCATTGGTAGAGATAAGTCGAAAGCCATTTGATATAGCGTTGAGAGGTGTGGGCTTCTTTCCTGAGGCATCACCGGAAAAAGTAAGAAACATAAGGGTTATATGGATAGGTATGGAGAAGGGTGTGGAAGAGTTGAAGGCATTGCAGAAGGAAGTGGAATCGAAGCTGCATGCGCTGGGATTCCCACTTGAAAAACGGTTTAGTTCACACGTTACGCTGTGCAGGGTGAAAATGCTCTCAAGAGCAGGTTCAAGGGATGAAATGGGGCGACTGTTGAAAAAGATAGCCGAGTTGGGAGAGGAAGGAGTGGGAGAGATGCTCGTGGATGAGCTAAAATTAAAGCGCAGCACGCTTACGCCTAAAGGACCTATCTATGAGGATGTGTATGTGAAGAGGTTGAAAGGATAGTTTTTCAAAAAATAGAGGATTCACACGGAAAAAAGGAGTAGCAAAAGAAGAGGGATAAAGTCGTCAAATGAATCTTAAACATAGAAAGGGAGTTACATTAACGGATTTCTTGCATTTGAAAAAGGATGAAGAGAAGCTTGGTGTTGAAAGCGAAAGAAGAATAGAAAGAATCGAGGGAAAAGACGAAGAGGAGATAGAGAAAGAAACTCCTCGCATATTCACCGTTCAGGAGGTCACAAGACATATAAGACAGAGATTGGACGAGGATGAAGTGCTGAGCGACATCTATGTAAAGGGGGAACTTTCTAACCTCTCACAGCCTACTTCTGGTCATTTATACTTCACGCTAAAGGATGAATTTTCGGAGTTGCGATGCGTGATGTTCAGGGAAAAGAACCTTGGACTGAAGTTCATTCCGGAAGATGGAATGAGTGTGATAGTCAGGGGTCATGTAAGCGTGTATGAGAAGCAGGGAAGGTATCAGTTATACGTGGATGAGATACAAGAGGAAGGGATAGGTGCACTATACCGCGCATTTGAGCAGTTAAAGAAGAAGTTGAGGGCGGAGGGTTTGTTTGATAAGGCTTATAAGAAGCCGATACCGAGTTTCCCGCGTCGGATAGGCGTTATCACTTCGCCTACCGGTGCTGCGATCAGAGACATACTGAACATTACAAAGAGAAGATTTCCGCATGTGCATATTCTGCTGGCACCAGTTGCAGTACAGGGAGAAGAAGCCCCCTTTCAGATAGTAAATGCCATTCGTGTGATGAACAGGGTGAATGCGGAGCTCATGAAAATAGACGTGCTGGTGGTGGGAAGAGGAGGAGGTTCGATAGAAGAACTGTGGGCATTTAACGAAGAAGCAGTCGCCAGAGCGATTTTCTCATCTGAAATTCCTGTGGTCTCCGCGGTGGGGCATGAAACAGACTTTACCATCGCGGATTTTGTTGCGGACCGACGAGCTGCGACACCTTCAGAAGCGGCTGAGATAGTTGTGCCGGATAATCGCGAGATAGTAAGGAATTTGAGTTCTTTAGAGCTGAGGATGCGGCAGAATGTGTTCAAAGCGGTTGAATTCCAGAGAAGGAAATTGGAGAGCATAGAAAAGAACATCCTGTTTAGAAAGCCTACGGAGAGGATAAATCAATACCGGCAGACAGTAGATGAAATAAAGAGGAGTATGTTTGCCGAGATTTCTCATCGCTTGGCATTACAAAAGAAAAGCTTGCAGGCTCTTACTGGCAAACTGGACGCTTTGAGCCCTTTGGCAATCCTCGAGAGGGGATACAGTATATGTTCGAGATTGCCGGAAGGTAGAGTAGTAAGGAGTGTAAAGGATATTTCAGTTGGAGATGCATTGAAGATATTATTCCACGATGGAGAAGCAGTTTCAGAAGTGAAGGAGAAGAAGGGGAAGAGATAGAGAAGAAGAGAATATTACAGGGCGATAAAGGAAGGGAAGTAACATGACCTCAGAATTCCAACAACAGAAGAAATTTTGAATAGAAGTAAAGAATCCGAAAGAGGTGGATGGATGAGTGCAGAAGGAGCGGTGTTGAATAAGGTATTTGGGATATTGAGGAATGAGCTGAGTGCCGAAGAGTACGTGACATACCTCCAGATGGTAACGCCAAGAATAGGCGATGCAACGAGAGAGTTAAGGGAGCAGACGAAAGATTTAAGTTTGGATGAAATTATTAAAGGAGCGAAAGAGATGGAGAAGAAGAGAATATTACAGGGCGATAAAGGAGGGGAAGGTGGCTTATGAAAACACGAAGGCTAAAATAACGTATATAAACAAGGTAGGCGAAGAGGAGAAAGTTATGCGGAAGAGGATAAGGCGGTATAACATGGAAATATCGGCAAGACCAGATCTGCTGCAAAAAATATAAACGAGACCAAATCCACAAAAATTGTGGTTAACCCATTACCACTCCTGAAATACCAGCAGGGGAAGAGAAAGGAATACCGGGATTTGAAGCGATGTTTGCGATTGCAGGGCTGTTAGCGGTTACATATCTTATGAGGAGGCGATAAAAATGGAGATTATAGAGGCGAAACTTACACCAAAACTCCTGGAGGAAGTGGAGAAATTGATAAAGGAAGGTCTCTATGCAGACAGGGATGAAGCAATCAGAGATGCTATCAGAAGATTGATACGGGAGATGAGATACTCTACGGTGGAAGAGAACCTGTTAAAGGATGCGGAATGGGGACTTTACGGTAAATGAGTGAACAGATGACAGGGATGCGAAAGAAGTTGGGGAATTATACGATATTGAGGTCCATGGAAGTCTTGGAATCATTTTAAGGGCTTATAGAGAGGGCATTTTTGAATATGAGCAAGTGAAAGATGCCATACACAGTCTCTATAGAAAAAGCAGTTTGTTTATGACGAAAAGGGTATATGAGCGTGTGGTGAGGATGTTAGAAGAGTATAGAGAGACTGCACAGAGTGAAAGGAAAGGCACGAAGAGATGAAATTCTATAAGAGATAAAGGAGGAGAAGACGCGATGAGCAAGGAATTGGAGAATTTGATGAGCAATGTAGAGAAGTATAGGGGCAAACATGTGGTTGCAGTGGATGACGAAATAATAGTTGTGAGTGATGAGGATGAGTTAAAGAAAGCATTAGAAAAAGTGGAGAGAAAGTATCCCGGTAAAACTCCACTGATAACTTTTGTCCCTGAAGAGGAGGTGATGATTCTATGACAATCTTAAAAATATCGCAATAGCAATCGAGAACAAAGTAGATGTTTTTATAACTACTGATGATATTTTAAAGCGAAGGGGATGTATATCAAACGGGATAGAAGTAAAGAATCCGAAAGAGGTGGATGGATGAATGAGTGCAGAAGCAGCAGTGTTGAATAAGGTATTAATTATTAAAGGAGCGAAAGAGATAGAGAAGAAGAGAATATTACAGGGCGATAAAGGAAGGGAAGTAACATGACCTCAGAATTCCAGCATCAGAAGGAATTTTACTGGAAGATACGAGATGAACTACTCCGGAAATACAGGGGTAAATGGATAAGTATCGCGCAAAACAAGATTGCGGCAGTTGCAGAGTCCTTAACTGATGCTTTGAAGATTGCTTATGAAAACACGAATGCCAAAATAATGTATATAAACAAGGTAGGCGAAGAGGATAAAGCTATGCGAAAGAGGATAAGGCGATATAACATTGAATATGAGCCTTCAATGCCGATGATTGACGTTCTTATAGGCAGACTTGACGGATTAAGTAGGCTTGAAACGGAGGGGATAATAGATACTGGTGCAGATACGAGCGTTTTGCCAGAAGAGAAATGTGCGGAACTCGGTATTTATGAGTTTCAGGTTGCTGAAGCGGATGTAGGGGGAATAGGTGGTGGATTTGAGAGGAGAGCGTTGTATGGCACTATGATGGAGATAATAGGAAATAATGTGCCTGCAATCATTGATTGTCGCAATGACACGTTTGAGACAATAATCGGTAGAGAAGTTTTAAATGAGTTTGTGATAATATTGGATGGTAAACGTCTAAATATCGGGATAAGGGATCCGTGAGGCGATGGAGATGAGAAGTAAAATAGTCGCATTCGGGCTTGTGCTTCTTTTGTGCGTTTTTGTGAGTATGACATCTGCGCTCTCAAATTCAGGTGGTGGTGAATGGAAATACTACAAGGAGATAACTGTGAAGGAGAATTCAGGAAGAACGCTAAATGATTTTCAGGTGCTCGTTGAACTCAACTCAGAAAACATCGATTTCTCAAAGGCGAAAAGCGATGGATCTGACATTAGATTTGAGTGTGAAGGAAAAGAATTGAGTTACTGGATAGAGGAATGGGATGCTCATGCGAAGAAGGCGAAGATATGGGTGAAAGTGCCAAGCATTCCTGCAAACGGAGAAGTGAAGATAAAGATGTATTACGGGAATCCTTATGCAACATCTGTGAGTGATGGTGATGCAACTTTTGAGTTCTTTGATGATTTTGAAGGTCCGAGTTTGGATACCGATGAGTGGATTATATTTGGAAAACCAAAGATGACGTTTTCGAATTCGATTCTTGATATATCTGGAAGTTGTGGGGCGGAAAATGCGAACGGGGATGTACTTGAGAGCAAAAAGAATTTCAACTATCCTTTGATATACGAGGCATATTATAAATATGACCATACACCATGGGGCAATTATGCCGGTATTGGACTTGGTAGATACTCATATCCTGTTTCAACATATTGTGCAATAGAAGTTGATCGTTCCTGTTATGATAATAAGGGGGCGTTTATAGTTGAAGATGGAGAGAACAGAGATGGGTGCTCAGACTGGGTAGTAAATGACTGGGCGAAGACAAAAATTGTCTGGACTGATAAATTTGTATCGTTTAAAAGAGAGAGTGCAACTTGTACATTCACCTCATCTATACCTTCACAACCTATGCCTGTGCATTTGGGGGATAGTTACTATAATAGTAATGAATTTATTCAGTTGTATGTTGACTGGCTTTTCATCCGCAAATACGCCTCACCCGAACCAACCCTCACTTTCCCAGCAGAATACCCGGTCGTTCACACTGCCCTCACATTAACAAAGACAGTATCACCGTATTCAATAAAACAGGGACAGAAGAGCACCGTGAGAATAACAGTTGAGAACACGGGAACGACGACACTCAGAGATATAGAGGTGGTTGACGAGCCACCTGTGGATTTTGATTTCGTGAGCGGCGAGACATCTGCGAGATACGGTATGCTTAAGTCCGGCGAGTCAAGAACCTTCCAGTACTTGATAAAATCAGGGTCTGCCGGGAGGTTTGATCTCGGAGCTGCGAAGGCGACCTATGCAGATGAGAGTGGTAATTACCGTACTGTTAATTCAAATTCAGCGATGATTGATGTGCTCGCACCCATTACCGCTCCTGAAATACCAACAGGAGAAGAGAAAGGAATACCCGGATTTGATGCCATATTTGCGGTTGCAGGATTGTTGGCGGTTGCTTATATATTGAGGAGGTATAGAAAATGAGAAAAACAAAGATAACAACGCTCTTCTTATTATTTATTCTTCTTTCATCAACAGTTACTGTAACAAATGCTTTTTCTGTTAACGAATTGAAAATAGAAGTTCAAGAGAATGAAGATGCCTTTACATCGGTAAAATATTCATTATCCTGGTGGGAATCCTTTCTTTTATGGGTAAGCGGAATATTTGGGAAAGAAGGAGGGCAAATCGAAGATGTCATCGAAAATCAACTCGGAAGAGAAATATCATCCTTTAAAATAGAAAAAGATGGCACAGCTTCCTTTGTTATTGATGATTATACCGGAACGGTAGACCGTGAAGAAGGCTCCTGGTACTACACGAAGTTTTATTTGAACGATGCTGCATGTAAAAAGATTAACCTAGGTACTGTCTTCATTATTTTTCCAGATGGCTTCATCTATAGATTTGAAGGAAAACTACC
>JAODGF010000017.1:17703-17921 GCA_025464645.1 Methanosarcinales archaeon | reverse complement strand
GAGCTTACAGGAGAAAAACAGAGAGTAAACCAGTTACTTAATGAAATATGGATAAAACTAAATGAGATTAATGGCAGGACTCCGGAATATTTTTCAGCGTTAGTATTATTTACAGGTGATTTCTCACCTTCCCCATTCTTTGATATAGAAAAAATGAATGTAGGTCACTGGTTGTCATGCTATAAGGAAGTTTCTAAAACTTATCCGGAGAAAGAGGT
>JAODGF010000017.1:0-17518 GCA_025464645.1 Methanosarcinales archaeon | reverse complement strand
TGGACTATAAAAATCTACTTTTACTCTATAAACTAAGATTTGATTTGCCTGAGGACCCAAATAGAGAGAGAAATATAAAAATACCTGTTTATGGATGCTACCAAAGTGAGAATAGAGGAATTATATAATGATGACGAACATTTTGAAAATTTCCTAAACGTGTTAAAATCAGAGATCGAAACCACAGAATTGCTGCTATTAATGAATGAAATAAGCGAAAAATTGAATATAAGGATTCAAAGAAAACTATGGGAGGTATTACGATTATGAAATGGCTGACCTAAAATTTCTTTAATCAATATCACAACGGCAACTCTATCTCCTTCCCTTTTTCCGCAGATAGATACCCGGCAATCAATATCTCAAGAGCAGCTCTTGCGTCTTCTCCTTTTATCCACGGCTCTCTATCCTCAATAATACTACTCAAAAATTCGTCCACCACACTCTGAGTATCCATCCTCCACCACTCTTGCTCTTCACTCCTCTCTTTACCCGAGATTATAAAGTCATGATAAGGTTTTTCTATAAGCAAAGCACCTTCTGTGCCCAATATCTCGAATCTGACATCCAGCCCCTTTGGATAACCTTTTGGATTTGCCCATCCAGCTGTCAAACAAGCAACTACTTCATTCTCAAAGGTCATCAGCATGCAACCAAAGTCATCTATCTCGATTGTCCTATCTATCTTTCTACCTATGTCTGCGTATACCCGCTTCACCTCTGAGTCCAATAACCATCTCAAAGCATCAATTGCATGCACTCCAATGTCGCCAAACCCACCAAAACCAGCCCTTTCCGGATCAAAGAACCAGGAAGTATCCATGCCCTTTATATATCGCGGGCTCTTCCCGTACTTCACTGCATAGATATACTGAAGTTTGCCCAATTCTCCGCCTTCTATTATCTCCCTTGCTCTCCTAAAAGGAATCTGGAATCTGGGGTTGAAGGGCACCATGAGTTTTATGTCGTTCGAGGAGGCATATCTGATGATTTCATCGGCATCCCGTAAATTCAATGCCAGTGGCTTATCGCACAGAACGTGCACTCTGTTCTCCGCTGCCATTTTAACCACTTCCTTATGCTCTGCTGGGGTTGTTCCAACATATACCGCATCTAAATCGTCGAAGAAACCATCTAAGTCCTCATGGAAACTACATCCAATCGAATCGGCATCGCTCTTTGCCAGTTCTTTATTCGCGCCTGTGGCTGCGACCTTTGTAATTCTTGCGTTTTGAGCACTCAAAAATGCCGGAACATATCTAAGCACGTGCACGTGGTCATAACCCAGAATACCTACATTTAGCTTTACCATCTCATAATTTGACTGCCTTTCCCCATTCCATCGATTCTTCAGCCGCAAGTACGACTCTTAATATTTCGTATGCATCTTCTTTGGTTATAATCGGCTCTTCTCCTTTTTCTATGCACCGCACAAACTCCCCCATCTCCTCTCTAAATGCGTTCAGGTCGGTGGATAAAAGCGGAGAATATCTCGGAATTTCAATTTTATCCCTGACAAAGACTATTGGATTTGTATTCTTATCACTATATTCAATCCTTCCAGCGGTCCCGACAATGTCTAAGGATGAGTAGAACGGAGCATAAGCACCCGGAAATGCCCAGCTTACGTCAACAAATGCCGTCTTTTCTCCCTCTATCTTTAATAAAATGGTTGCCAGATCACAGGTGTTATTCGCCTTTGCTTCTCTTCTAATCCTCTTTCCTTTTGCAAACACCTCGTTTACCTTACTTTCAAATTCAAACAGCCATTTCACCAAATCTACACAGTGCACGCCTAAATCCAATAAGACACCACCGCTTTTCTCGCTGTCCCAGTACCACGAATCTGCGGGAAAAGGAAGCCAGCTTCTCTCGCACCTCCTTATGTACATTGGACTACCAATCCTCCCAATATTATCCTTTATCTTTCTCCACCTGCGATCAAATCTCCTTGTATGTGCTATATATAGTCCCTTACTGCTCTTATCAGCAGCTTTTAGCATACTTTCCGCATCCTTTAAGCTCCTTGCCATTGGCTTCTCGCATATAACATGCTTTCCTGCTTTTAGTGCTGCGATACTTAAGTTTGCGTGCTCATGGGTCGGGACACAGAGGTCTATTATGTCAATGCTGTCATCGCTCAGTAAATCTTCCATTCGTGTATAATACTTTACAGCATTGGATTCTTTGTATGCCCTCTCCGCCCTCTCTGCTGTAATATCGCATGTTGCCCGAATATCTATTTCTTTCATGGATTGCCATGCATAGATATGTGCTAATTTACATATGTTCCCATTTCCCACGATTGCAACCTTCATTCTCTTACTCTCTCCTTTCCCACGCTTTAGCGAGCATGGTTCCTATATTTCGCTTTTTTATGATTTGTTCCACCATCGCGATACCCACATTTTTTGTCTGTGGCTCATATGCGGCTGGAAGAATTGTAGAGAGGAGATCCATTCTGTTCTCTCTTGGCTGGTATTTCACGTCCTCTCCACAGTATAACAGATCATAAACCTTAAACCCATACTCTTTTCTCAACACCTTAAAGTGATTCTGTATCCCCTTAACCCCCAGAAGCTCATCCGGTTCTTCTGTCATAAGCTCTCCAACTAAATGCAGGTCCTTGTTAGTTGTGATAGAATCCTCTAATTTCCTGGCGACATCAGGTATCTTTGCAATTACCTGCGCTTCCGGGCAGAAGAAAGTCCATTCTTTATTCTTTCTCCTCGCTATTATTTTAACCCCGCTAAGTTTTTTCATGGGTGTCTGGGGGACGGGCTTTGTTTCTTCTTCTCTCTTTTCCTTTATCCCCAGCTCCTCACCGATGAACACGGGCTTAATTTTCCTTTCCTCTTTATCACCTCCTCTAACCAAATCAAGAGTTCCAAAATATTCCTCATGCATGGGCACCGCAAAATCCGTTATCCTGGAGGCGGGTTTTGGTTTGTTCCCACCGATGAATGCTAAGTAGAAGCCGCCAATGTACCAGAAAGTGAAGTATCCAAAAATAACGATTGGTCCAATTAACTCCGGGTTTAAACTAATCCAATCTTTAATCCCTCCTGTAAAAGAGCTGATTGCTGCTAAAACGTCAAAATTCATCAGATAGCTGGCTATCCCCTGGCTTTGGATGTCCAGAAACAGGGTATATAAGCTTCCAATTAGATTCGCTTTTATGGCTATAAACGCCCATATAAGAGCTAAGAGGATTATCTCAAACCAGAATAGCGAGAAGACATATTTTAACCTCTTCCTTATGGACTTCTCTCCTACACCTATCTTTGGTGTGCGAATGAACTCGCCAGGGCTGTTAAACACGAATCCTCTAATAAATTGGGCTGTTATCTTTATTGAGATCACATTCATAAAGAACAGATGATAGAGGAATTCGCGAAAACTCTTACCGTAGGTTAGATAGAATATATAGTTTCCGGTGAGGAAGAGGAAAAGAGTGAGGAGGAGTGGGGCATTTGGTCCGGGCAAGCCAAGCGTGAGGTATGCTACCGGCTCGAGGAACAATATCAGCATTGCCACACCCATTGCCAGTGCAGCGTTGTTATGGAAATGATGTATCTTCTGTTTTAAGTTTATCTTATCGCTAAGTATAATGTCACCAAGATGCTGGCGGAGCGACCACAGGTTTCCTCGCGAATACCTCATGTATTGCCCTACTATCTGTCCCATTATCTCAGGACCTACGCCGTTTGACAGCACTTCGTCCACGTATATGGTCTTCCAGCCGTATTTTGTAACTGCCTCGGTAGAGATTTCGATGTCTTCGGTAATCGCCTGCTCCTCCATTTGTACTGCCTTTGCTTTTTTGAGGTCTAACACTCCACACGTTCCACAGAAGAAGTAAGAGTCGTCTCGGTCCTTGAAAGTGCCGAGGAAGCTGTAGAAGTATTGCTGGATGTTCTTTGATAGCCTTGAAATCCAGGTGTTTTCGCTGTTTCTGAAGTATTGTGGCGTTTGAACTGCAAATACATCTTCCTCTGTGTAGAAAAAGGGTATCGTCTTTTCTAAGAAGTCCTCATTAAGCTGGTAATCGGCATCACATAGTGCGACATAGTCTGTCTGCGCATAATTGTTGATCAGTTCATTAAAGGCACCAGCCTTCCTGCCCTTTCTTATCATCCGATGGACGAGAAAGACCTTATGCCCTTCTTTCGAGAGCTGTTCAACATACGCTGCAAGCGGTTTCCAATGTTCTTCATCCGTGCTGTCATCGCAAACAGCTAATTGTAACTTGTCCCTCGGATACTTCATCTCGAAGTAGTTGTTTCTTATCGATTCCTTAACCATTTCCGTAGGCTCGTTAAAAGTGAAGATCGCAACCGTCACCGTTGGATACTTGGACTCGTCCATCAGCTCAGATAACTTGAGCTTAGCTGTTCTTCTGTATCCTTTGGTCTTTGATATGACTGCGAGGTTCAGATACACCCCTAAAAAAACAATGAAGTACAATGCGCCAAAAAGAATAATATTTGCTCCAATTTCCACCACGTGAGGAACTGTTGTTGAATAAGGATACCGGATAATCTCAATCATTCGATAGACGAGGTAAACAGCTAAAACGAAAGAAGCGATTAGCGATAAAGATGCAATAGTAACCACAAGACCCCTTGGATATTCCTCTTTCTCTGTCCTTCTTCTCATCTCTTTTTTTCCTCCTATCTACCTCAATATCCTGTTTGCAAATGATACCGCTGCATTTACTGCTTCTTTTACTTCCGTTCCCGGGGGTGACCATGTAACAAGGATTTCTTCTTCAAGCTCAATCCCAACCAGCGTTCCTATACTCTCCTTTTTCGCTACTGCAATTCCTCGCGCTTCATCTTTGAATACAACATCATACTGGAAACCCTGAATATTTACGCTCTTTGCATCGAACAATTTCATCAGCTCTGTGGGGTCGGGCAACCAGTTATCGGATTTTGTAATTATTCCTGCGGAGGATATTACTGCGTATGCTTTTAGAGGATATTTCTCGCAGATCTCCCCGAACACAGTCGCAATTTTCCTTTTGCGTCTGCCGCTAAATTTTATAACCACTAACACGATTATAAGAGCACTAACAAAAGCAAGTACCCCTCTCGTTATCCAGATACTCCATGATATAAGTTGATAGTACATTATTCGATATGTGCCTGGCTCTTCAATATCGTACTCGATCTTATCCTCTGTTATCCTATACCCAATCTGGTTGCCTTTATCGTCTAATACATGCAGCCAGGTTCTATCTCTTCTCCAGCTTGAAGGGATGTCAATCATGAAGGTGGAAGGAGACGTTGTTTCGGTTATTATCGCGTCAGTGTCATCAGCTACATAAATCCTTGCGACAAACGAAGAATTGCGCTTAAAGCTGCCTATCACATCGCTAAATACCGGTATTGACTCTTCAGCACCCCAAATGGTAGTATCGTATCCCGGTGAATGCGGATAAAAAGAAGATAATCTGTATTCGCCAGATACAAATGAAACTGATTCCATGTATGGTGAATGGGGTATTCCCAGATATTCGAGAATTAGATGTGTAAATACATGTGCCGACCTGTTTCCTCCGGGGTCTATAATACTTGGCGGCATCTCATTCACGTAGATATCAGGAAATAGTGTTATCACCTGGGATCCGGAGTCAAGCTCATGCACGGTGAGCGAAACATATCCTTTATTGTTCTTTATAAGGGTTGTTACTGACTCATCTTTCACAGAGTAGTCATACCAATGCCACTTTGACACCCCGGGGAATTTTTTACCATCGAGCGCACAATCCGCCCATGATATGGAGAATACGTACGTGTTGCCATCGTTTCCCCAAACATTCCAGATATTTGTGGGACCCGAGCTACCGCTTGAATACCCACTTAGTTTCTTGCTCGTTAACTCACAACTCGGTTGTAGCTGTGCATTTCTGCCATACATCCCGGTTATCGGGAGAACAATGAGTGTGTTTCCGCCTGCCCTTTCCACAAATTCCTTCAGTTGTAACAGATATTCTTCTTTGAATCCTCCAAAGCTATAAATACGTGAGATGGCAAAGATATTGTCATACTTAAAAGCAAGATATTCCGGTGATTTCTCCAGCTCGTGCTCTCCTATTATGCAAGGTCGAACACCCATTCTATACAGCTCGTCATATAGGTTAACAAATTCCTGTGCCCACGGTCTTGGCGGGTATATCGCATCAGAGGTAAGAATAATAGCGGTTTTGTCCTTCCAACTTCTTTCTGCTAACTGCTTCCCGATTTGTAAAATGAGCGCGTTCTTCTCCTTTAATGCATAGTAGCTTTCCTTTGGGTTTCCATACACATCCACAATACCGAAATCAGGTGCATTTAAGTTCTTCGAGTCATAAAGTGAGAAGTAGCAATATCCCATCACCCGTGAGTTGGAAGCGAAGAGTAACACCTGTGCGGATATGAGGTCCGTTTTCTTTTGTTCATCCTCTGCATATTGAATCCGGTCGAGAAAAGCGGTTTGTATTCCCCATTCGGAGATCAATACTGGTCTGCTATTGATGTCCGCAGCGGCTGTGGAAAGGAAAAGGGTGTTCGCATCCGCATTATAACCCTTCAAACTTGGAAAATCCAGCCCCCATTCACTTAGCCGGTCTATTGGCACACCAGAGATGTAGAGATTGTTCCCAACAGAACCCGTGATCATGTGCTCAGGATCAATTTCCCGGATTGCGGCTGAAACAGAAGATACCCAAAGCCCAAAGTTAACAGCAGAGAACTCAATGAATTCCCTCCTCCATGGGTCACCGCAACTAATGATTCCACCGCTTGGATAAACTGCCTCGTTTTCCAATTCCGCCCAGTTTTGAAACCATAGTTGCAGCTCTGAATTCATTCTACTCAGGTTTCCATTGTATTTTTCATACATCCAGTGCCTGAAAGCTTCTCTTCCACTGGCTGTATTCCAGTAGCCGTTGTAGTAGTTACCGCCTTTTATATACTCCCCAAGGTAAACGTCTTCAAAAATTTCCCATGCCCACACGTTAGAATGATGTTCGAGCTTTGAAACGAAGTCTGAAGCGAAGATTGTGCTGTTAGATATCAAAGCAGGGTTTGACCAGTCGATACTCACGTCTTTGCCCTGGAAATCCATCCCGCTTGGAACATCTGCGGAGTATTGGTAAGGTTTGAAAGAGACAATGAATATTAGCTCAGGATAGTATTTCTCCGCAGTAGCAAGTACCTTCTCTGTTACCTCGAGATTATTGCCGGTTTTCAGCCTCACCAGATTGAAATGTGCATCAGAAATCAGTTTCATGTCATTGTCAATGTCAAATAATTCAGTGTGCCCACAGTCAAGTGGGTCATAAACAATTCCTGTTGCGTATGTCGGGCTATCCCGAATGTCAGTCAGCACAAATCTGCCCTCTAATTCAGAGAACCGCAACGGGCTTTGTGACGCGGCATCGGAAATCGGAATTGCGTGGGCTAAGAGGAATAATAATATCAACCATCCCCCAAATTCGAATACTACCATTTTGAAGACCTTACGATTTCCCATGTCTCTTTCTTTTACCCTTAATTATCAATGCGAGGACAATAACAGCAATACAAACCATTGAGAAACCGTAAGAGGGAATAAATGGCTTTTCTCCCCCTGCCGCTGGTGTGGGCGTAGAGATGTTTTCAAGGGGTGTGGCAGTGGCACCTGGAGGCTCATAGCCCCAGATGAGATTACCATTTTGATAAACAGGTATGTGCTGATCAAGATACCATTGTCCTGTTTGTTTCCACTGTGCGGACCAGTCATTGCTGGAATCCCAATCATTCCAGTTATCCCGGTCAAACATCATCCATGTATCTTCTACAAAGGTGTTCGGTTCAACAGGCTCGTTAAGGCTAAATTCAAGATAATAAATACCATCATGATATTGAACAGGACCTTTTAATACCCCCTCTTTACACCATGGACCCTCGAATCCCAGCCCATTGGGACCATGAGGGAGTTCAGAAAGATCGAGGAAGTAGCGAATGGAGACCCCTTCCAAGGGCTCTGAACCATCGTTGTAAACTCTCACGCGGATATTACTCTGTCCGGAATCATCGGTTTGAGCAAGCACCTCGACATGGCAAACTTCTTCAACTTCTTCTGGCTTTACTTTATTTGCTACTACTATTGAAATAGAGGACGAAGCTTCATTTCCTGATGCATCCGACGCCTTAACGTGTATAACATGCGTCCCATTTTCTACTTTGGTACTATCCCAAATCGCAGTATAGCTATGGCCATCTTCTGCTCTTTTTAGCTCTCTCCAATCTCCGGTATCAATCCTGTATATGACCTTGTGGACACCTTTATTGTCGGTTGCCAGGGCATCAATTGTGATGGAGGAAGAAACAACTTCTCCTTCCGCGGGGCTAATTATCCGCACTGTTGGAGGTTCATACTCCGCAGAAAACTCAAGCCCACTTAAAAGAGTGGTAGCAAAGACGAACTGAGCCTGGATGTCTATTGCGTACTCGTTATACTGCCAGTTACTTTTATCGTCTGTGTATTGAGGAGGATTGCCAAATGCACCAAGCACCATCGCTCCAGGAATGACGCGGTCCAGCCGGTGATGCACATTCAAAGGGTATTTACTCCCTTCTCCTGTTATAAAGCAAAGATTGAACGGGTTTAAGCCATAAATCCACTGAATCTGGTCCTTTGCGAACTGGAGATAAGCAGGGTCGAGTGTTTCTTTATACAGAAGAAGGGCATCTATTGCCATGCCACAGAGGTAGCCGTCTATTCCAACCCCCCAGTTAAGTGTGTAAGTGCTGATACCGTAAGGATTAGTTTCTGCACTTTGCATATTAGCGCCAATCAGTTTCTCAAGGTCAGCATAGATTTGCTGCTTCAGCCCTTCATTAGTTCCCCACTGAAGGTATCGGAACTCAGCAAGGCTCCATTGTTTGTCCCAGGTTGATGGTGACTCAGTTCCAGCAGATGTGCCTGAGTGATTAAGACCATCCTTCAGGGTCTCCTCTGCGTCTTCCATGTACTGGTCTTCACCAGTGACATCGTAAAGTTCAAGAGCAGCGAGGGCTATTGCACACTCGTGTCCCGGATACATCCCACCACCATAGGAGTTCACAGGGTTTTTCGATGGATTGTTCACAGCCCAATCATATGCCTTAATCGCGCTATTCTTACATCTTTGGGCATACGCGGGATCAAAATCATGGTATATCTGGCTTGCAAGAGCCATTGCAAAAGCATGCTTTGCGGTAATATAACAATCCTCATCGGTATCCAGTTGTCGCTCATCGCCGGTGCCAGGAATGTTATCAGTCTCATCTTCTGGAGAACCCCAGTAGCCATAACCACTGTACACGCGCTCATACACACTACCATCAGGGGTTTGCATCTTCAGCATCCAGTCAAGAGCGACTTTAACTTCATCGAGAATATCCGGAAGCCCGTTATCATCCCAATCATGCCACAAATCAGGGTCACTTTCATAAGCTCGGAGCAGAATATATGCAGCATAAGGGGTATTCCCCATATACTTGTTGTAATCACCGGCATCATGCCAGCCGCCACTAACATCTACTTGAGCTCCGTTCAGCGTGGCATCATCTGCATGACAGACTCCGTGCCATCCCGGGACTTCAACACCGCACCGCTGCACCTTAAAGAACAACATCGCATCATCATATAGACCATAAATCATGGAATCATAGCTAATCGAGAATGGATATGACTCGCTTCCACCGATAACCAGTTTATATCTCCCGGGGATGTTAAAATCGCTGAAATCAGCAACATAGCAAACTCCCATCTCACCAGGACCTATCCAACTATTTCCCCATTTTTTAAGCGTTCCTGAATATTCTGTTAAGTTTGTACTCACATTCACAATACTAAAAGTTTGTTTATCTGGACTAACGACAACTGCAATTTTACTGTCCCCAATTCCATACCCTATCTGGCTTGCATAGATATTCGAGGCGCAAGCTGTCCCGATGGACAAAAGGACAAGCGCAGTGAGGATGAATATGAACACTGCTGCTATAAAAACCGGTTTGTGGTTGTCGCTTTTTACCGCAGACATCTTTTTGCTCCCTCCTCCATAATCAACATCCTTAATTATCTGTATGTTAAAGGCACAATATAAAAATATATGTTCCTAACACATGCTTTTATATCGTCGTGTAAAATATAATAAACAGGCGGTAAGGCAGGATGAAATTATCGAAGGCACAAAAAATTGTAATAAGCCTGGTTGTAGTAGGGCTGATTGTGCTGGCTGCGTTCAGTCATGGCTGCATTGAGAAAGAAGGAGAAGTGCTTGTACCAGAAGCTCCGGAAGAGCAGCCGAAAAAGGGGATGCTTATAAGCGTTGGCTGTGGATGGAGCGATAATAATGATGAAGTGAAAGCGGTAGAAGAAGCGGTTTCTTCAGTGAAGACACAACTGGGAGGTAAATCGCCCGATTTTGCTGTTTTGTTTTCTACTGTCGGCTACGATTCGAATAAAGTTCTCGGAGAAGTAAGACGGCGATTGCCCGATGTTCAAATATATGGTGGCACTTCATGCCTCGCCGTTCAAACCAGAGAAGGTTTTCATGTTGGTGAGAAAGGCTCGCTGGCTCTATTAGCGGTGGCTACTGGGAATATAACCTTTGGTGTAGGTGGCGTAAACATTGACGATTTCCCCTCTGCGCGTGACGCAGGGAGGGCGGCTATTCTGGCAGCAATTGATGCCGCAGGTGAAAAAGGCGATTCAAAACCAAAAATCGTTTTGATGACCGGTTCTGTTGGGCATGAAGAAGAGCTTCTTGCGGGTATCGAGGAAGTGATAGGTAAAGAGGTACCCGTGCTCGGCGGTAGTGCCGGAGACAATGCCATAACTGGAGAATGGAGACAATTCGCAAATGCGAATGTGTACAACAACGGCGTTAGCTTAACCGTGATCTACACCGATTTGAAAATCGGGTGGGCATATGAGGCAGGTTATTTAAGGAGTGAAAACCGAGGCACGATTACCCGCGCTGAGGGAAGAAGAATCTACGAAATTGACAATAAACCGGCGGCTGAGGTTTATAATAAGTGGACTGGGGTAGCGGAAGAACTTGAAACCGGAGGGTCAATCCTCAGTGAAGCATCATACTATCCATTAGCAAAGGTTGTAAAGACCGAAGGAAAGGAATACACACTCTCTATTCATCCGCTGTCTATCAATGCTACTGACCACTCACTTGAGGTATTTGCCAACGTAGAAGAAGGAGATGAAGTAATGCTCATGCACGGTGATTGGGAACTACTTTTGAACAGAGCTCTAACAACACCCACAAACGCGTTGGAAAGTGAAACTCTCTCTAAAGAAGATGTATCTTTCGGCGTCTATACCTATTGCGCGGGGACAATGCTTGCCATTCCTGAGGACGAGCGCCCGAAAATGCCTGTTCTGGTCAAAACTGCGATAGGCGATGCACCTTTCATCGGCACGTTTACCTTCGGCGAGCAGGGACATATCCGAAGTATAGGAAATGTTCATGGAAACCTGGTAAATTCGATGGTCGTGTTCACCGAAAAAGCAGCGTAGGTTTGAGGTTTGAGGAGTTTAGTTTACTCATACCTCACACCTCATAAAAAGAAAGGTATAATGCGAGGTAAGAAAGAACTAACCGGGAAAAGTATATTAGTCAAACTGACGGTAGCAATGATACTTTTATCTCTTATATCAGTAACAATCATCCTGACCGTGGCTTTAAACGAGCAAAAGCAGGTAATGGAGAATAATCTAATCGAAGATAACAAACGGATTGCAGAGGTAGCCGCCAGAAGCATTGAAGCGGGTTATATCGCGCAAACATTGCCATTCAGAACGCTCAATCAAATAAACGCTTCAGAAGATATTTTATTCTGGTGGATTGTCAATCCAGAAGGAGAGATTTATCTGGCTGATAACCCGGAGATGTGCGGTAAGAGGATTGGTATCACATCCTATAACGCAGTCGTTGAAGATTATGTTTACAATGGCGAAGACATAAAATTTCTCGTTCAACCGCTGGAGATAGGCGAGCCCGGGAAGACGGAAGCACTTTGTATTGGCATATCCTTGAAATCGGTCAGAGAAGCCACAGATAAGCTGATCCTTAATGGCATGTTGTATTTTTTTGCGATAGCTGGGTTTGCATGTTTGCTCTCCCTTTTCCTTGCCAGAAGGTTCACGGGACCTATAACGCAACTGGTAGAGGGGACAAAAGCGATTTCGAGAGGTGAGTTTGACCATCGAGTAGCAATAGAAACAGGTGACGAAATCGAGGAATTGGGCAATTCATTTAACGAAATGGCAGAACGTGTTAAAAAATCCATCGCGGAGGAAAGGATAGCGAGAAGTGAGACGGAAAATATTATGAATACGATGATTAATTCGCTTATTGTAGTGGACCAGGGAGGAAACATTATAAAAGCGAATAAGGCTGCTTTTGACCTTTTAGGGTATAGTGAAGCGGAATTAATTGGTATGCCGTTCGATAAAATCATCGGTCCAAAAGATAAAGAAGATGGTGGCGGAAGTGAATTGGAGAAGCTGATAAAAGAAGAGACTGATTCTGTCGCGAATTTTGAGACCACTTATATAGCAAAGGATGGAAGAGAGATCCCGGTGAACTTCTCGGCTTCTGTGATGAGGGATGAAGAAGGGAGATTGAAAGGCATAGTTTGCGATGGCGGGGACATCACGGAGAAGAAGCGAGCGGAGGAGGAGTTAAGGCGGTCAGAGGAGCGATATCGGTTATTAATAGAGAACTCGGCGGTGTGTTATGGTATCTTACAGGAGGGGAAGGTGAAATACGCGAATCCGGAGGCAGAGAGACTATTTGGATATTCGCGGGAGGAGATGCAATCTGAAGATTTCAACTTTCTCGAGGCATTCTTCCCTCCCGATGTTCGAGAGAGAGTGAGAGAGAACCTGAGGAGAAGAGCAGCAGGCGAAAAGCTCCCTGATTACGAGATACTGATGTGGAATAAGAACCACGAGCAGCGGTACGTGATCGTGCGTAACCGGGCGATAGAATACGAGGGCAGACCGGCGTGGGAAATTCAACTCGTGGACATCACCGAAAGGAAGAGAGCAGAAGAGAGAATAAATCAGTACGTGAAGTGGCTCGAACAGTTCAATCACCTGGCAGTGGACCGGGAGATGAGGATGATAGAACTGAAGAGGGAGGTGAACGAGCTTTGTGATCGAGTGGGAGAGAAGCCTCGATACGACCTCTCGTTTGTGGAGGGTGATAAGAATGCGACATGAAAAAGAGGAATTAGAAGAAGACATAATAGACCTGAGGGGTGATGTATGCCCCTATCCACTGATTATGGCGCTAAAAAAGGTTATCGAGGTGGAAGACCGTTTGAGAGCGGGAAGAATAGCATTAAAGTTTGTCGTTGACCATCCACCGTCCACGAAATCCATTCCCCGTGAGGTGAAGAAGAGGGGGTATCAATCAGCAACAGAGAAGATCGGTGCTGCGGAATGGGTGATCACCGTAAAGGGAAAATGATAGGGGTGTTAAAAGCGGATTTTGAAAACATATTTGGTAAGTCGTGGGACGTATGGCTGGGTGGGTTACTGGTGGGTCTGTTCAACGTATTTGAATATATATGCAAGAAGCCCTGGGGAATCACCTCCGCCACTTCCAGGTGGTCAGGTTGGCTATTAAGCGGGTTTGGTGTTGATACACCCAGCTGGCTTTACTTTCAGCAGATGAAGACTTTTCAGAAGATTCCCTTCATGTATGACGGCGATGCTATCAATATCGGAGTGGTGCTGGGAGCGTTTATCGCCGCCTGTCTCTCGTACGAATTTGCTATACGAAGAGCAAGTAGTAGTAGGGTATATGTACAGGCTTTCATCGGTGGTATCTTGATGGGTTATGGTGCACGACTCTGCTCTGGATGCAACCTGGGGGCTTTCCTTTGTTCTATTCCATCCCTTTCGCTAAGTGGCTGGATTTTCTGGCTTGGTTTGGCAGTAGGAGCTTACATGGGTATAAAATTCATCATCTGGCAGATTAATCGAAAGAGTGTAATTGAGGGGGAGAGTAGTAATCACAGAGAGTACAGGGAGAGAAATGAAAAGCGACAGATAATTATCGGACTCATCGGTATTCTCGCAGCAGTAACAATTACTTTATTTTACTCCAGGTTTACAGAACCAGAAGTAACAATCTTATTTTTAATAGGACTTGCATTTGGCGTAATCATTCAACGTAGTCGTTTTTGCTTCGTTACCTGCTACAAGGACGTGTTTGTCAGTAGAGACGCGACCTTATTTAAAGCCATTATTATCGCCGTGCTGGTATCCACGGTTGGTTTTTCGCTGATCATGTATAATATGGTTCCCGACCCTTCTACTGGAGAACTGCCAGCACATGCTAAGATAAACAATATTGGAAGCCCATTTGGAATTCCGCATTTAATCGGTGGCATTCTATTCGGGCTGGGGATGACATTAGCCGGTGGATGCGCCTCAGGAACGCTGTATCGGATGGGAGAAGGTTATGTCAGTTTATGGGTAGCGTTTCTTGGGACGCTGGTAGGTTACGTCTTTATTGCTCATAACTGGCAATGGCTGTATCCAAACGTTCTGGAAGGTACGAAAGTCTGGCTACCGCAATATTTAGGCTGGGGCTGGTCAGTGTTCCTGACCATTTTGGCACTGATAAGTGTGTATATCCTGATTACATATTGGGAAGCGGGAGTATGGGTCGAAAACAATTAAAATATATAGAACTGGACGATGAAGAGGGGAGGTTATACGCAGCAGGGGAGCCGCATTTACTGTTTCCCATCAGTACCGTAGAATTCATGCGTGGTATATTCCGAAAAATTGCTGGAGATGCGGCAGCAGAAGCTTTGATGTACCGAATAGGAGAGGAGATCGGAAGGGGATATGCAAAAAGGGTAAAAAGAATTCTTGAGGCGAGTAAGGTGGAACTGGATAAAGACGCATTGCTGGTGCAGGCATATTGCACCGCTATGCAATCCGGATGGGGAGGGATTAAAAAAATCAAATGGGCAAATCGAGAGAAAAATAAAATAGAGATTCAGGGCAGAAACTTCCCCTGTCTGGAGTTAGAGGGGTGCAGTTGCGCACTGGAGCGTGGAATATTGGCAGGAGCATACCGCGAAATCGTTGGCGGAAGTATCTATTTTGCTCTGACCAGCAAAACCGGGGCTGAGGTCGTATTCAATTCGCTTGAAGAGACACCTCCTGATGTGCTGAAGGCTGAAGAGCTGGCACTGCTGAGCAAGAGCGAACTGGAGGAAGTGATTAGAGAGAAGACCTATGAGTTAGAAAAAGCACGCATAGCGACATTGAACATAGTGGAGGACATTGCGAAGGCGAAGAAGGAGTTGCAAGAATCGGAAGAGAAATTACGGGCTATCGTGGAAAGTGCGAAAGATTCTATATTCGTAAAAGACCGTAAATTAAGATACGTTATGGTTAATCCTGCTATGGAACGTTTGTTCGAGCTGCCAGCCGAGAAACTACTTGGCAAATCGGATGCCGAATTATTTGGTAAAGAAGCAGGGCATCATATAGAGGAAGTGGATAGTCGAGTGCTTCAGGGTGAAACCGTAGAAGACGTGCATTCCGAAACTGTTGGAGACGAAAAAAAAACGTTCCATACGGTTAAGGTCCCCCTGCGAGATGCATCCGGCAAGATAAGTGGGCTATGCGGTATTGCTCGTGACATAACCGAGCAGAAGAAGGCAGAAGAGCGGGAGAGGCGAATTGCAGAGTTGGATAAGATATACGGTGAAATAACTGACATTTTCCTCAAAGAGTGGCGCATCGAAACGGGTGCGAAACTCATGTTAGAGAAAATAGGCAAATTTATGGGCGTTTGCCGCTCTTATATCATTCATTACAGTGAAGACGGAAAACACATGAGCAACGTATATGAATGGTGCGCAGAAGGTATCCCGTCGCAAATTGACAATTTACAGCAAATCCCGGTAGAAGCAGTTCCTTACTGGAATAAAGAATTATCACAAAACCACGTTATCCAGACATCAGATATAAAGACTCTTCCGCAGGCAGAACGGGACATCCTGGAACCACAGGGAATAAAATCAATTCTCGCCGTTCCTATATTTGTGAATAAAAAATTATTTGGCTTTGTTGGCTTTGATGAAGTCAGATACCATCGAGAGTGGCATCATGAAGAAATAGCAACGTTACGCGGCATTGCTGATGCCTATGCCAGCGTGATGGAGCGCATACGTGCGGAGGAAGAGTTGCAGAAATACAATGCTAAACTTGAACGCTTCAATCGTTTAGCTGTGAACCGGGAATTGAAGATGATAGAACTTAAGCGCGAGGTGAACCGACTTTATGAACGGCTCGGTGAGAAGCCACGATATGACCTCTCGTTTGTGGACGACAAAAAATTACAAATGAAGAATTACGAAATAGAGGAGGAAAAAAACGAGAATGAAAAAGAGTTGTGAGATGAGCTTTAAGGAAGCGAGCAAGAGATTTGTGGATATGTTTGGGGGTGAGGAAGTGATACCGCCCGTGGGGGTGAAGCTAATACCAAAAGGAAAAGAAGTCCCGAAGGGAACGAGAGCTATCGAAGAATATCAAGGCGTTCCGTGGTGCGAAGCGGTAAGAATTGCCGCTACGAAGGGGGAGGTGGTAGTAATAAATAAAGAGAACGTGGGTTGTCCGGCGGCAGCCATTGCTCTTGGTCTCGTGGACCAGTATGAAAAAGAGCCGCTGAGCGGAAAGCGGAAATACACCGATTTGATGACCGAACCGGCTGCACCCGCTGACTTCACTACTGGACTGGTCTATGCATGCGAAGATAGTGGGAACATGCAGTTCGCTCTTTTTGGCAGCGATGATGTGGGGCGGTATGAAACATTAGGAGCGGCACTAAGAGCGGTTTCCGGGATGAAGGCAATTCAACCGGCAATTATGGATGCAGCAGTGGTATATCAAGCGGAAAAACTGGACCTCACGCCTGACGTGGTGATATTAGCAGTGAAACCGAAACAGGCACTGCTTGCGATTCAAGGCTACAATTTCCTCTCCGGCAATCGTTTTGAAATGAGCACCATCGGGATTAGAGGTGTATGTGCAGACCTAACTGCTCTGCCTTTCTTAGAGCAGCGAATAAACGGGTCTTTCTTCTGCCTCGGTGCAAGAGCACTCGGAGGTTGGAGTGGTGACCTGCTGGGTTTGGGCATGCCATTCTCGAACTTCCAGCAGATGGTCTTTGGTATGGAAAAGTCAGCGACCGGATTTCCGTACAGGGCATATCCCAAATAGGAGAGAATGCAATTGGTTAAAATTCTAAATCCAAAATCCAAATGACCAAAACAGATTCAAAGAAAGATGGTGAAAAGAGGATAATGAGCAAAAAAGCAAATCTGAAGGAACTCGTAGACCTCGATGAACTGCAATCAATTCAGGACAGCTTCGCAAACACCGTTGGCACTTCTTCTGTTATCTTTTCGCCAGAAGGAGAGCCATTAACAGGATTCAGCAATCCCACCGG
>JAODGF010000016.1 GCA_025464645.1 Methanosarcinales archaeon | reverse complement strand
ACCCGCGGGAAATCTATCTTCAGAAACTCTTCGTAACGTTTTCGATAAGTAGGCGAGTAAAGAACCGCGTAGATGTAATAGAAAATCTCTTCTGCTGTTGGTTCTGTGCCTAACGCCGATTTTACGGCTTGTAAAAAATCATCGGTGAAGTTTGAGGTGCGTTCTGGTTTGGATTCTTTCTCATCTAGCAATTTTACTTTGGGTTCGTCAGGGTAGAGGTAGAGCGGGAAGAAGTAAGTCTGGTCTGCAACAGAATGTATGTCACCCAGCAAGTCTGTAACCATGGCTCCAAAAATCTTTGCCCCTGGATATTTCCGACTGGTGGCTACGGCTACATTTTCACTCAAAAGGTGCTTCATAACTCTCCTAAACGATCTTGCAAGAATAGCATCCGAGTAATAAATCCATCTAAGATCAAAAGGGCGATAAAAATATTTTTTAATTTTTTCATTGATACTCTCTTCGCTTACCATTTTTCTCGCTTCACTAAGATCCCATTCATAGGTATCAGTTACTTTGAAAGTCTTTTCAATGGTTGCATTTGCCACACTTAAGTCTCTAAACATTAAAATGGTTGATCGAAGTTTATCATTGTCAAAGTTCACTGCAAAGCTATCTCTTTTAGATTGCACACCAGAGCTATACTCTTTAAACATCTCCGTAACCTTCCAGAACTTATCATACTCCTCCTGCCCTGCAAAATCCTTAGGCACGAAGAAATAATAAGGCTCTTTTGGCTCAAGCTCCTGCCAATCCGTGCTCTCCACGTCATTTTCAAAAAGATTTTTGTATTTCTCACTTCGCAGTCCCCACAAATCCGCATAATAAACCTGCTTCTCCTCCAACGGCTTCTCCAGCTTCACGAACAAAGCAATCGCAACGCCCTGCTGAATGTCAAACACGTTCTCATCCTTACCTCCTTCCGGCGTCTTCTCCCCTATCCTTGAAGACCCGTGCAAATTCAATACGTAAATCTGGTCAAAAGACGCAAGCAACTTCCGCCTCATTCCCCGATGGATTACACCCGAAAGATACGAATTGTTCGTGATAAACCCCAAGATTCCCTTGCCTGCACGGTCTAACTTCCAGTGTGCAAACCTGATGAACTTTATGTAATCATCAGAAAGAGGTTGAATATTCCGCTCTTTCCTCACGTCCTCCTTGTAATCTTCCATCAGCTTCTCGATGAAATCCGACTTGTTCTCCGAACTCACCGAATACGGCGGATTACCGAGCACAACGAGAATAGGAATCTTTTCCTTTATCTCTTTCGCCTCCTCTGCTTCTTTAATAAGGTTTGTCAGCGGAAGCGCTCTCTGTTCCGGTTCTTTCATCTCCAATGTATTCGTCAAATAAAATTTGAACCGCTTATGCCCGTTATTCCCGAAATCATAGCCAAGTTCTTCCAGCAGCATCGCAACTCTAAAATGCCCTATCACATAAGGAGCAACAAGAATTTCAAACGCGTGAAAATCACGTACTACGTGTTCTTCTAAGTAAGACCTGACGAGCCCGCCTTTTCTTCTCACTTCTAACTCCTCCTTAACCTGTTTTATCGCTTGAATAACGAAAGTTAACGTTCCCGCCGCAGGGTCGAGCAGCGTTACATCTCGCGATGCAAATCCCTCTTCCTTACCAAAATTCGCCTTCAAAATTTTGTGGATGCTTCGCACGATATAAGAAACCACAGGCAGCGGCGTGTAGTAAACGCCCAATCTCTGCCTTTCTTCCGGATTGTAAGTAGCGAGAAAAGTTTCGTAGAAATGAATTACCGGGTCTTCTTCCCATTTCGTTAGCTTGAACTCTTCGAAAATTGCTGAAACATCTGCCTTCTCAAGCATCTCTGCTATGTCGTCAATAATCCAGGTTAGCGAAGCCGGAAAATCAGGACCCACAAACGAATAGAAAATCTCTCTCAGCAGCGGCACGCTCTCGGGAATATACTTCCACGCACCAGCCTTTAAATTCCGCTCGCCCTGCCTGTGCATTCGCATCCACGCCGCAAAAAGACCGTAGGCTATTGTCTGCGCATATAAATCCGCAAACTTGTCTTTCGTCAGTGTCTCTATAAGGTTCTCCTGAAACGCCTGATAGAAATTCATCACTGCTTCCTGCCCCGCCGAAAGCTCCTCGTTCAATACGCCCTCAAGCAGTCTCGTCCTCTTCGCAAGCGCAATCGAAAGGTCGCTTGAATTCCTTATCCCCGGCGTGGAGAACGCGAAGAACGTCTCAAGCAGTCCATAGAACGCTTCTAAGTTCTGTGGTTCCGGCACCTTCAAATTCTGTAAATCCATCTGCCTGCCTACTTCCACCCTGTCCACCAGCGACCCATCCCTATACAACCGAAACTCCATGAAATTCGTCAGAATGAGATTAGGAAGAAACTCCCGGTATCTTTTTAATTGTTCGGTGTTCTCAAAATTCTCCAGGTTCTTATCCGGCGCTTTTGCTTCGATATGCCCGATAATCTCCCCGTTCTTCCTGACGAAAAAGTCGGGTATGCCCACTTCTGTCCTCTTTGGCAGAACAAAAGGGAACGTTGAATAACCTAAAATCCGTCCTGAATCTTTAATAAAGTGTTTCAAGCAATCGTAGAAGCTGCCTTCGCTGTAATTCCCGCCAGCATAAATCTCGTAAATCGCGCCAAAGTATTTTCTGAGTGCTTTATTAAGTTTGTCTTTTTCTTTCTTGTTGTACATAAACTATAACTTCCTTTTATTTACTACACGGATTTACACTGATTTTTTCTTTTCCTTTGTTGGGCGGCTGTCAGGGCTATTTTTAACGGCATTGCTCTTTTCATCTTGTCTGTGTTAATCTGCGTTACTCTGTGTCAATAATTTCGTTCATATTTATATACTCCATATATACAAATATAATTCCAGCATAGGGGGAAAAAATGAGCGACGCAAATATAGATGCAAAAGGGGATAAAATCAACATTTTTAAGATAGGAAGTCTGTGGTGCTTCAAGTATTACTTCGGCGACCGTGAAATCTTTATGGACTTATCTGAATATTACAACCGGGATAAATACAGATTTGAGCTTAAGAACGTTGGAGAGCGGAATAAAGTAATGAAGTACCTTGAGGAGAAAGGGTTTAAAACCGCATTGATTGAGGATACTTCTGAATACACGGTGAAGATTGATAGGTTCAAGAAGTATGCACCAATTCTGAAGAATTCTATTGACTCCACGGAGAAGGAAAAGGAGAGGATATTTATAATGAAAGATTTGGCATCGGTGGAGGAAGCGATAGCGAAGGGTGCGGAGAAGAGTGCTTAAAATCTGAGCCTCTTCACCATCTTCACCGCGGCTTCTACTGCTCTTTTTGCATAATCCACCCTTTCCTGCGCTTCTAACCTCGTCATACCCGGTCCTGAGACGCCTAAAGTCACTGGCTTTTCATATTCCAGCGAAAGGTCCATTATCTTTCTCGTTAGCTGCGCGGCTATCATTTCGTCATGCTCTGTTGCCCCTTCTATTATGCAGCCAAGAGTAACCACAGCGTCAACTTCTTTCTCAGTTAGCATCTTCTTCACTGCGAGCGGCATGTCAAAAGTTCCGGGCGTATATAAAGTGCGAGCAACTTTCGCACCAAGAAACGCCGCATGTTCTCTCCCCAGTATCTCCATCTGATAGGTGATGTCGCGGTGAAACTCGGATACGACAAAACCCAGTTTTATCTCTTCTTCCTCTTTCTCCATTTTTACCCTCTCGGTTTAGTTAGATTATTTATTTTTAATCTTCTTGTATTTTTCGTTTCGTTTATATATCTTTATAGTTTCAAAGGACCTGCATCTTCAAACCCTTCCCTCTGCCCCGTTCCTGCTTCGCGTTCCAGCTCATCTGGCTTGAAAAGCAGTTTTAGCACGTTCTGTGCATGTTCGCGCGCACGGCGCTCTGCGAGCCACGCGAGTTCCTTCTCGGTCTCTACCTCGTCTTCATACACAAAGACTTCTATTATATGTTTAGAAGTGAGAACCTGCGCAGCAATAATTCCAAGCGAGGCTTCGTGTGCACATTGCTTGTCTATATCTTCAGGTCCGGGCATACCCAATGCCATTACGATGTCGCATCCTTTCTCCTCTATCAGCTTCTTCGATGCCACGGGCAAATCCTTTATCCCCGGGACTGTGTACCTCTCTATCATAACTGATGCGTTCTTTTTCAGCTCGTCCATTGCCGCTGCACCCATATCATATCGTGCGAACGTAGTATCTGCGATGCCTATTTTTTTTTTGGTCATTTAACACATTCCCTCTAAACTAAAGAGAAAAACTTGACTAAAATAATTTATATAAGATTGAGCCGGCACCTACTCCTGCACCTCCTACACCACCTCCCTCTCTATGCCCATTCCCCTAACCAGAGCGATGGCGCTTTTCATAAAGAGAGCGAAGATGCGAAATCCCGTGCCTCTTCCAAACTTTTTTCCTTACTAAGCACCGCCTTTTCCAAAACATGCTTCTCACGCGAAACACAAACGTAAACAGCCAGCTCAATTTCTTCTTCTTCTTCCTCTTGCCCGCTCTTACAACGAGCGTGCACACCCACTGGAATTGCACATCCACCACCAATTACTTCCAATACTTTATTCTCCACCTCTGCTTCTATCCTCGTTCCCGCATCGTCTATCGCGTTTACAATCTCACTCTCCTCCGACCCTTTTCTCGTCACCACTGCAATTATACCCTGATTTGGTGAAGGCACAAAAGGGTCGCAATCCAGTCGCTCATATTCTATATCCCAGCCCAACCTCTCAAGCCCGGCTTCTGCAAGAATTACGCCATCGTATTCTCCTCTTCTGAATTTCTTTATCCTTGTGTCCACATTACCGCGGATGTCTTTAATCATTACTTTTATTCCCCTTTCTGTCATGTAGTTCAAGAATTGAAACTTCCTCCGTACACTTGACGTTCCTATTACCGCTCCATCTGGCATGTCTGCTAATCTATACTTCGATACCAAAGCATCATAAGGCGAATCACGAGGCAAAACTGCGGATGTCTCTAACCTTTCATCGCGTTCAAGGGGTATGTCCTTCATGGAATGCACTGCGAGGTCTATTTTACATTGTAAAAGCAGCATATCAAGTTTTTTTACAAAAACGCCCTTCTCCGGCATTTCGTATAAACCCCTATCCGTCATGGCATCTCCTAAACTCTGTACTGTCCGTATCGAGGGCTCGTAGCCCAGCTCTTTCAGCCGCTCACAGACTTTCTCTGTTTGCAATAGCGCCAGTTTACTACCTCGCGTTCCTATGATCATAATCCCATAGTTAATTATATAGCTCTTACAAGAAAATAAATTATTGTGATTGTCGTTTTATTTAATGGCGGGGTTTCAAATAGGAGAGAGAAGCGATTAAGTATTTATAAAGACATAAAAATAATTAAAGTAGGTGGTTGTTATGAGCGTGGAGCATCCAATTAAGCAAATGGTGGAAAGGATGAGCGATGATGAATTGGTAGAAAAGCTCAGAAGAGAATATCTAAGAAAGCTTATGAGGTATAGACTTACAGACGAGTTCCTACGTAAAAATACGGAATGACATATCTGACGCTCAGGAGTGGGAAATGGCGATAGACGGGATAAGTACCTGCTTGCGTAAATTAGTCTCATATTTTCACTGATGAGAAAGTAGGCATGAAAGAATTTACAGTAAAGGCACTGAAACTTCTTGAGGGAAGAGAAATGTTGTAAAATGAGCGAAGGAGACAAAACCCAATCTTTTGGGAGTTGAGGAGAAATGAAAATCTTTGTTTGTAGTACGGTAAAAGATTTAGGGGATTTGAGGGATGAGCTTTATCGTAGTCTGAAGGAATTGGGGCATATACCCTGGTTCAGTGAGAAGGATGACTTTCCTACAAATCGCCATCCAGATTCAATGACTAACTGCATCAAGGTAGCAGAAGAATGCGACCTTTTTGTAGTTCTCCTGGATAAACGTGCGGGTCTGCCCTATACCAAGAGAGAAGGTTCTCCTTATCCAGAATTATTTGATTTAGCCATTTCCGAGGCAGAATATAGGTGTGCGAGAAAAAGAGGTAAACCGGTTTGTATTTTCATACGCAAAAGAGCAGAGCACGAATCCGCTATTTACCGACAGATTAAAGATAAAGAGCAAAGAGAATCAATGAAATGGTACAGTGAACCAGCAGTTTACGAATTCTACGATCGGTTAATACATGAAAAACCGCATATTCCGTGGAGATATACGTTTGATTCTATCAGAGAGATAATGGGGCCATTAAACACAGTAATTGGAGAAGTTCAAGCTATCTCTTCAGTTTCTTACGGTCTTCTAACGCCACCACAGCCATATTTTGCACATCCTTATCCCTTGCAGAAAAATTTCACTGGTAGAGTTGCAGAGAGAAACATGCTTACAGAATGGTTAACAAAAGGACGGCATCCAATGCTTGCTCTTAATGCTATTGGTGGAATGGGCAAGACGGCATTATCCTGGTACTGGATACAAGAGGACGTAATTAAAGGAGGATTATCACCTCATGGAATAATTTGGTGGTCTTTTTATGATAAAGAATCGAGTTTTGAGAATTTTTTGAAACATGCTATTTTGTATGTAACTGGTGGTAGAATCAACCCCGATGGACTGCAATCAACCAAGGAGAAAATGAGTGCGCTTCGTGGGATTCTGTATAATAATGAATACCTGTTAGTGCTTGATGGAATAGAAAGAGTTTTGCGTGCTTATTACAATTTAGGTTCTCCTTATCAGGGCGACGAAGTTAAGATAGATGAAAGAAGTGAGTATCGCTCCTTCATTGATCCTAATTTAGGTGATTTCATACGGATGCTTGCGAGCGGCTATCCACAAACAAAAACATTGTTGACCAGTCGTTTGTTCCCTAAAGAACTTGATGACTTAGAAGGATGCATAAAAAAAAGGATTTAACTCAACTGGACAAAGAAGATGCAGTGGAGTTTTTCAAAAGACAGGGTGTTAAGGGAACGAGAGCGGAAATTGAAGAAGTTTGTCGTGCTTATGGTTTCCATCCTCTTTCTTTGAGACTTCTTTCGGGTATGATTGTTCGTGATATGAAATATGGAGGAGATATCAAAGCATGGGCAAAGTACAATCCACTACCAAAATTAGTTCCAAAAGAGCATCATATCTTAGAACTTGCTTATGATTCGTTGGACGTGAAAAAGCAGAATTTTATAAGCAGACTTTCCGCATTCAGAAATCCTATAGATTACGATGCGATTTCAATTTTTAATGATTTTGGCAGTGAAGAGAAATTTAACGACGTTTTGATTGAACTTGTGGAAAGAGGAATGCTTTTTAGAGATGAGAAGAGTAATATATTTGACTTGCATCCTATTATGAGAAAATACTGTTATGACAGATTAAGGGATAAGAAAGGAGTTCATTCCAAACTCAGGGATTATTTTGCTGCGATTCCAAAGCCAGAAAGGATCGAGTTTGTGGATGATTTGGCTCCTGTTATTGAATTGTATCATCATACAGTTGGAGCAGGGAGGTATAATAAGGCGTGGGAATTATTTAGTGATAGACTTCATGTTGAATTATATTATAAATTTGGAGCATATCAGACAATAATCGAACTTCTTCGTGCTCTTTTTCCTGATGGTGAAGACAAACTGCCAAGACTGAAATATAAAATCAATCAGGGTCAGACGCTGAATAACCTTGCAAATTCTTACTCGCGTTCAGGTCAGTCCCGAAAAGCGATTAACACTTTCCAAATAGCAGTAAATTTAGCAGATAAATCCGGAAATAAACAGAACTTAGCCATCAGTCTGGGCAACCTCGCTGAGGATCAAATTCAAATCGGGGAACTCAATGCTGCGGAATCCAATCTCAGGCGTTCAATCGAAAACGCCGATGCAATTAGTTCTGAAATTTTTGATGCAATTGGTCATCGGGAAATTGGGGGACTACTTGCGTATCGAGGAAAATTTGAAGAGTCAGAAAAGGAACTTATAAGCGCCCTTGAATTATTTACAAAATCCCACATTCTTCAATCGCAATGCATTGTTTGGACATATCTCTCCATCCGTTCCCTCCTCACATCCAACGCCAAAGAAGCCCTCAGCTATGCCATAAAAGCCCGTGAACTGGCGGATATTGAAAAATTAGAAAGAGATGTCATCCGAGCTGAATACCTCCTCGGTGCCGCTCACCTCATGGAGGGGAATCTTGCGGAAGCCGAGAAGCATCTAACCGAAGCATTAACAAGAGACAGAAAAATCAATCTTGTAGAATTTGAACCTGACATTCTTTTAGATTTTGCGAAACTTCGATTTAAACAGAATCATAAGAAAGAGGCATTGAAATTTGCAGAGGAAGCGTTGCAGATTGCAGACAGATGCGAATACAGGTTGAAGCAGGCGGACATACACAACTTTTTAGCGGAGTTTTATTTAGATGCTGATGATTTGGAGAGGGCGAGAGAGCATGGTGAAGTCGCAAAGGAGCGGGCGGAGTGCGGCTACAAGCCTGCGTTGGAGAAGGCGGAAGAAGTGCTGAACAAGATTGAGCGGAGGTAAAATGAGGTTGAAACTTGTGACCTCATCGGTGCGTCTAAAGTATATATGCAATGTTGCCGATATAAAATCTACAAATGGAGGCATTTATGGGGTGGAGAATCCTGCGACAGGAGCTCCTTATGGTATTTTTATATTGCTCTCCATCGTGTATAACAGGGCATTAATCGGATTTGTAATTGGAATCGCAGACGGCATAAAGTTACATCCTGTTCTACGCGGTGCGATTTTAGGTGCAATAGTAAGTTTTGCCATTACTATTCCAGCATTTGAGCAAGGTACCGGTGCGCTGATATTAGTTCCATTTGGCGTTGTGTATGGGATCATCGTGGACTTCGTGGCAACCAAGTTATCGTAAAGTGGCTAAAAGGATTCACTACTTCGTTTCTTCACTCAAAATGCCTTCAGTGGCTCCTTTTAGCTGCAAGATGTCCATCGGTATGCTCGAATATATTTGACATACCTGATAGCTTTATATATTGCTAAAGTTAAGCTAAAAGATGTTTAGAAAGGAGGAAGATGTATGACAAAGGTCTTTCGGTTCCAACCAAAAGTGGGTCAGCGTGTGTTAGCTCCTGTTAGTGGAACAGTAGAATCTATTTCAACTCGTGGTATTGAGATTCGAACAACTAAGGGCGATGTGGTCCTTCTCGACCCGGGAAGTGTTCGCTATCATTTCGTTTTTGCAACGTTTGATGATGCCGTTTTCCATCTCTCGCTGCGCGAACGTATTACGCATTGTGATCGATGCTACTTTGCATTCTTGTATGGCGTCGACCTACTCAGCTCGCCGTTTAATACCGAGTTGTTCTCTGGACGGGCTGATCAAATCAGACGGGGACTTGTCAGCTTCATTAGTCGTGATTTCGCCACCGCTGCTTATATGCTTTTTCCTCAAATTGAAGGAATTATCATTGGCAAGCTTCACAGAGAGGGGCTGCTGAGTGAGACGCAGGGATTTCCGAAATGGACGAAGGAGCATCCAGACAGTAAACTTCATGGACAAGCGTGCAAAAACTTGGCGGATGCTTTAAAAGGTGCTGAATCCGCAGGCAAAAGATCATCACTCTCACCAATAGTTAAGTTTACGTGGTGTGAAATAGAACCGCTACGCATCCTGAGAAACAAGTTGATGCATGGCCAGATGCTTGAAATCTCAGAGCACGAGGCAGCTAATATAGTGGTACTACTCCATGCTGTTTTTCATCATGTAGAGCTTAATCAACCCGTATGAGGATGAGAAGGAGTTTTTGAGAAATGGTAAACCTACGGCTGCAAAAGGCAATCCTTGAAGTGGTGGAGAACCAAATTAGAGAGAATGATCCACCAGAGACCAGGAAGACACTTGATAGGCTCTTGAAAGCGGGCTATTCAAAAGACGATGCGACGAAATTAATTGGAAGTGCTGTCGCTGCCGGGATATACACAGTTTTAAATTTTAAAGAATAAAGAGCCTTTCGATGAGGAAAGATACGTCAAAGCTTTGAGAGAGCTGCAATAGTATATTTTATTCTTCTTCCTCATCGCCGTATTGCGGAGGTGCTTTTCCGACCGATTCAACAATTTGTGGATAGTAGTATTCTTCTCAGGAGCCTTTGTTCCTTTGAGTTGAATCAAAGTCAAAAGTGTCTGTGATAATTCTGATAACTCGTACAGTGTGCACTCCGGGAATAGCTAAGATTCGATATGCACATTTTTCCTTATCGCCACTCATTGATTTCATCTCTTCTAAAATCTCATCTAAACCCCTTTTCGAAAATCTCTTTCTGCATCTCCCATAGTCCCCATATCCTTTTTCATACTGAATGATGAATTCTGTCGCGCCGGAAATCCCTAAGTTTTCAACCAGAATTTCCCACCTCTTGTGTCTAATATCACTCAACACAGGTTTTAGCTGCTTTTTTCTATTTTTAATCCACCCTGCATTATAAATTCCAAAATAGCCTCAGTGTGAGCAAGATAAGTTTGTCCAAAAGTTCTTCAAACTCCACAATAATGTTTACACCTCTTCTCCTCTCAGAAGAACGTTAATCCCGTTAGCCTTAAGTTCCTCAGCTAAATGAATTAAATCTTCTTGAGAGGAAGCTTTCTTATGCCAAACTTCTTTACTACCATATAAGCTCTTGGTTCTTATTCTCTCCCTTTGAAAGCCTTTTCTCTCTAAAACTTCACAATATTTTACATATTTAAGGTCTGGCAACCAAATTTGAGGGTCAACGAGGAAGACTTTTGCATGTCCTTCCTCCTCGTCGTATGCTATGTTAACCTTTGCTTTTGCACTAAAAATTATGGATCTGAAGTGTGACTTCACCCGTTTAATTAGATTTTCATCCATACTTTCTTCCTTTTCCCATATCCCTCCCTTTTGCCATGTCTTTTCATCTAAAAATACGCCTATCTTTTTAAATCCTAACTCTTCAAGAATTTCGCGGCGCCTGTCCGCCTCCTTAACATAAACCCTCACCTTCTCTCCTGTAAGTTCCTTCGCTTCATCAAACTTTTCACCTTGTTTCTTCATCTTACAGAGTTTTAGATTTAGGAGGCAATCCTGATGTACTTCTAAAGTGGTTGATACTGTTATTGGATAAGGGAGCATAAAAAAGAATGGGAACAGCAAAAGAAGACGTTTCTCGAGCCATTTCATTCTCGTAGAAATTTCTATGCAACGTATTCGCAGCATTAAAAAATTTCTTAATCTTGTTTCCAAGCAACCTGCTCAAGATTCCCCTTATACGCCTCTATCGTCCTTTCTATATCATCATCAGTATGCGCAAACGAGATAAAATTCGTCTCGAACTGCGAAGGCGGCAGAAATATACCCGTAGAAAGCATCGAATGAAAAAACCGCAAATACTTGTTCTTATCGCACGATAAAGCATCTGCATAGTTTCTCACCTCTTTTCCCGAAGGACTGAAGAACACCTTGAACATCGAGCCCACACCGGAAACGCAACCCTCAACGCCTGAATCACGCAATATTTCGCTTAAAGCAGTCTGCATCCTTTCACCCGCTTTGTTTATTCTTTCTGGCACTTGCTCCCGCTCTATTATCTCTATCGTTTTTAATCCCGCAGTAATAGAAACAGGATTGCCGCTAAACGTCCCTGCCTGATACACCCCTCCTGAAGGTGCCACGAGCTCCATAATCTCTTTTCTACCTCCAAACACACCAATAGGGAAGCCACCACCGACAATCTTACCTAAAATCGTTAAATCCGCATCCACATCATAAAACTCCTGTGCACCGCCCAAAGCGAGCCTGAAACCTGTAATCACTTCGTCAAAGATAAGTAAGACATCGTTTTCCGAGGTTATTTTCCTTACCTCGTGCAAATAGCCATCCCCCGGCGGTATCGGTCCCACATTTCCCATCACCGGCTCGATAATAACCGCCGCAACCTCGCCTGAATTCCTTTCCAGTGTATTGTTGAGTGCTTCGGCATCATTAAAAGGAACCTGAAGCGTGTTTATCACCGAATCCCGTGGCACGCCTTTAGAGTCCGGGATACCATAAGTGGTAGCACCAGAACCAGCTTTTACTAACACCGAATCATGAGCGCCGTGAAAACCGCCCTCGATTTTTACTATTTTGTCACGCTCCTTAAACCCTCTTGCAAGTCTTATCCCTGCCATCGTTGCTTCGCTTCCCGTATTAACAAACCGGACCATCTCAATAGAAGGATAATGGTTTACTATCTTCTTCGCAAGCTCTATCTCCTTTTCATGCGGCGTGCCATAGAGCCATCCGCGTTCAAGCTGTTCGCTCACCGCTTCCTTTACCGCTTCGTTTCTGTGCCCTAAAACAAGCGGTCCGTACGCTAAGCAGTAGTCAATGTATTCCTTACCATCAATATCGTATATCCGCGAGCCTTTAGCACTCGCGGTAAAAAACGGATACGGCTTATAAGCACGCACCGGACTGCTAACACCCCCTGGCATGTATCTCGAAGCGACTTCGAAGAGTTTTTTGGATTTCATTTTTTACCTGAAGGACGAAGAAAGCAGTGCTCCTCCTATCGCCCCTATATACTGAGGATATTTCGGTACAATCACGTCAAACCCCAGCACGTCGTTCATCGCCACCGGCACGCCTTCCACCAGCGAAGTACCCCCAACTTCTATCGCGGGCTGTCTGAGGTCTATCTCCTGTAACAACTGCTCTTTTACCTGTTCCACTACCGAATGACAGGCAGCCGCCGCAACGTCTTCGCGCCTCGCTCCACTTGATAACGCCGATACAAGGTCCTGGATACCAAAAACGATGCAATAGCTGTCGGTCTTTACTTTGTATGCATCGCCTTCTAAAGCTAACTTCCCCATCTCTACCACGTCCACGCCCAGTCTGCGTGCTATCATCTCCAAAAACCTTCCCGAAGCTCCTGCGCATATCCCGCCCATCGTGAAATTATCGGGAATGCCATCTTTTGCCGTTATTATCTTGTTGTCCATCCCGCCGATGTCAATAATCATTGCTTCTCCCTTTTCTATTCCTGCGAGATACATCGCAGCCTTCGAGTTCACAGTCAGTTCTTCCTGCACTAAGTCCGCTTTGAAGTGCTCACCTAACGGGTGTCTGCCGTAGCCTGTCGTTCCCAAAGCTTCTATATCTTCTCTCTTCACCCCTGCTATTTCCAATGCCTTCGTAAAAACTTTCTCTCCTGTTTTTACTACATCACCCGTCGGGGTCCATGTCGCCCCTATCACCTCGTTATCCTGCATTATCGCTGCTTTGGTCGTTGTGGAGCCAGAATCTATGCCCGCAGTAAGCCCCTCCTGCTCCTTCCTCTCCAGTATCCATCTCCGTTTCACTATCGTAATCAGCGCTTCCATTCTCGTCAACAATTCCCCCGCCTTTGTTCTTTCCGAAAATGGGTACATGACAAGCGGCAATGTCGTCCTCGACTGTATTATTCGCCTGATTTCCGTCCTTATAACTGCTCCTCGTGGACATTTGTGACAACCCGCAATGAATACCGCATCAGCATCGCATAGTCCTTCTGCGACTGCGTATCCCCTTGCCAGCGCCACACTTAATCCAAGGCTGCTATTCATGTCATATCCAAATTCGTCCACCTTCTCCGCCACATAATCAAGGTCCACTTCGGGTATAAATATCTCTGCACCTATTTCTTCCGCCGCACGCTCTATCTCACGCTGCACATTTCCATATACGGTGCCGCAGGAAACCTGTGCTATTCTTATCTCGCCTTCCCTGTCCTTTTCCTTATTCATCACGTTCTCCATAATTTTTGTTAATATAATAAATCCCGAGTTAATTAAATTTATGTACTACTTACTGCTACGGAATCACGTTTCCAACCGCTACTTCCACAATCTTATAGAAATACATAGAGATTATGTTCAGCCTGAGAATAAAGTCCAGGAAGAATAAAACCGAGAAGATGGCTGTTAGAGATAACGGAATGAGCATGAACAAAGGTGCTTCTTTTACTTCTGTCTCTTCTCCTCCTCCTTCTGCCCGCTTGAAGAATGCAGTATGTATGATAGGGAAGAAATAAACGACATCAAGCAAAGAAGCTATTAAGAGGACAAACAAAAAGATTATCTCTTCTGCTTGCAGCGTTCCCAGGCAAAGGAACCATTTACTTATGAATCCACACGCAGGGGGAATTCCACACATTCCAAATGCAGTTATGGTAAATGCGAGCATCGTTACCGGCATTTTTTTACCTACGCCTCCCATCTCACTTATATTCTTCTTCCCTGTAACCACCATTATCGCTCCGGCACATAGAAACAGCGTTATCTTCATGAAGCCATGAAATGGAATATGAATCATTGCACCTTCTATCCCCTTGGGACTTAACAACGCCACACCCAGGATTATATACGACAACTGGTTTATCGTGGAGTATGCCAGTCTTCTTTTCAAGTTGTCCTGTGCAATGGCAAACAAATTAGCGACGATCATTGTAAACCCCGCTATACACGCAAGTGCTAATCCAAGTCCGAGTGAAGTCATCAAATCCACACCGTATATGTAGCATACAATCCTGACGATTCCAAACACCCCCGCCTTCACCACCGCGACTGCATGTAGAAGCGCGCTTACCGGCGTGGGAGCTATCATTGCGGTAGGCAGCCAGCTATGGAACGGCATCCACGCCGCCTTCATAAACCCCAACAAGAAACAGAAGAACAGAATCACCAGCGTTAACTTATATGCGGGACCAAGTTCTGCTAACGCTTTTATTCCTCCACCTGTGAAGTCAGTGGTACCCGTAAGATAATAAGTCATCATTATTGCGAACAGGAGGAAAACGCCCGCGGTGAGCAAATATGCAAAATATTTATGCCCTGCACTTATCGCTTCTTTGCTCTGCTCATGTATAACTAACGGATATGTTGATACTGTTAATATCTCGAAGAATATGAACATTGTGAGCAAATTCGCAGAGAGCGCAACGCCAATGGCGCCGAATATGGCGATAGCAAAGCAGAAGTAGTATCTTGTCTGCGCATGCTCGCGCAAGGACCTCATGTACCCTATGGAGTAGAACGAAACGAGAATCCACAAGAAGGATGCGGTGAGTGCGAAGATAAGACCAAAAGCATCCACTTTAAATCCAAATGCAATGCCCTTGAACATCGTCTGGAAGAAAGTGCATCTTATGACCTCCTCGTTCAAAATTGCCGGTATCATGGATGCAATGAGCGAGAATTGCAGAATGCC
>JAODGF010000119.1 GCA_025464645.1 Methanosarcinales archaeon | reverse complement strand
AGACTATTAATACCACAAAAGTAAATATTGAATAGAAATAACAAATGAATACCAGGATTAAGATGCGAGTGCCTGTGCGGTCTTCCTTAGAAGGGATAGAAGAATACAAACCAGGTAAATTGGTAAAAGGAGCGATAAAGCTGAGTTCCAATGAAAATCCCTTAGGACCAAGTCCGGAGGTGATAAGAGAGATTGTTAAGAGCTTGGAAGAAGGGGAACTGAATCTGAGCGTGTATCCGTGGGAAAGGAATGAAGAAGAGCTTAGGGACGAGATTTTAAGTTATATCGGTCTCGGAACTCGTATGAAAAAAGAAAACATCGCAATAGGTGCCGGAGTAGATGGTGTTCTGGACACGCTTGTGAAGATTTTTATAGAAACTGGCAATGAAGCGATAATACCTGTTCCCACGTTCTCTCTATACGAGTCGCTTGTAAAAATAGCAGGGGGTAAACCGAGATATGTAAAGAGAGAACAGCACTTCAGCATACCCGTCGCGGGATTGATTTCCGCATGTAACGAAAGAATGAAGATGATTTTCATCTCTTCGCCTAACAACCCAACCGGGAATTGCATATCAGAGGATGAAGTGCGTGAAATAATAGAATCAGTGCCAGAGGTAATGGTCGTTATAGATGAAGCGTATGTAGAATTTGCAGATTCGTCATTGGTGAACCTGGTACCGGAGTATGAGAATGTGCTTGTATTGAGAACCTTCTCAAAGGCTTTTGGTCTCGCGGGGCTTCGTGTTGGCTATGCAGTAATACCAGAATGGCTTGAAAAACATTATAAGAAAGTTTCTATGCCCTTCTCCGTTAATAGCATCGCTTTGACCGCGGCAATCGCCGCTTTGAGAGATGAAGAGCATTTACGCCGGAGTGTGGAATTGGTGAGGCAAGAAAGGCAGTTTTTGATAGAAAATTTGCAGCGGTTCTTCCGGGTATATCCCTCTGAAGCTAATTTCGTGCTCGTGAATGTCTCACCTGCGAAATCGTACGCGGTGTATGAAGAGCTGATAAAGAGAGGGATAATCGTAAGGGATTGTTCTTCTTTTAGAGGTGCTGGGGATTCTCTTATCAGAATTACTGTGGGCACAAGGGAGCAGAATGAGCTCGTTGTGGACGCTTTGGAGGGAAAGGGGACAGGATAACAAGTCTATTAAAAAGTCTATTACTCTAATAAAGGGTGCATGCGTGGATAGAATATTTAATGCCGATAAATAGATAGAATTAAAGAGAAGGTATGTATGCAAAGAGAATAAGTTCATTGCCGCCCTATCTTTTTGCGGAAATAGATGCGAGGAAGAAGGAAGCGAAGGGGAAGGGTATAGATGTAATAGATTTAAGTATCGGTGACCCTGATTTGCCGACACCACCACACATAGTAGAAGCAGTTTGCCACGCTGCAAAGGACCCTCAAAATCACAGGTATCCCTCTTACGATGGAATGCTCTCTTTCCGTGAAGCAGTAGCTGCGTGGTATAATCGGAGGAAGCATGTGCGTTTAGACGCGGAGGATGAAGTTCTAACTTTAATAGGGTCAAAGGAAGGAATAGCGCATTCAGCATTCGCATTTTTAGACCCGGGCGATATTGCCCTTGTTCCCGATCCCGCTTACCCGGTGTATAAAGGCGCAACACTATTAGCGAATGGCATTCCCCATTCGGTCCCCTTAAAGGAAGAGAACGAATTCATGCCGGACCTGGAAAGCATTGATAAAGAAGCGGTGAGAAAGGCAAAGATCATGTTCTTGAATTATCCAAATAATCCCACTGCGGCAGCAGTAGAAAAATCATTCTTTAAAGAGATTGTGGATTTTGCACATGACCACGACATCACCATTCTTCATGATAACCCCTACTCTGAACTAACTTTTGAAGGTTATGAAGCACCGAGTTTTCTGGCTGTTGAAGGTGCAAAAGATGTGGGTATAGAGTTCAACTCGCTATCCAAGACTTATAACATGACAGGTTGGCGAATAGGCTATGTAATAGGGAATTCGGAGTTACTAAAGGGTTTAAGGCTTGTGAAGACCAATGTTGATTCCGGGGCTTTCCAGGCTGTTCAGGCAGCGGGAATAGCGGCGTTAAATGGTCCTCAAGACTGTATAGAGGCAAATGTGGCGATTTATAGAGAAAGAAGAGACATTTTATTTGATGGGTTGAAGTCAGCGGGAATGGAAGTGAAAAAGCCCAAGGCCACTTTCTATTTATGGGCAAAAGTCCCTCCCGGGTTCTTATCCATTCGTTTCTCCATGCTCTTGCTGGAACGTGCAGGAGTGGTAGTAACGCCGGGGATAGGATTTGGAGAAGCAGGAGAGGGGTTTGTTCGCTTCTCGCTTTGTGTAAACAAAGAAAGGATAAAGGAAGCATGTGAAAGGCTTGAAAAGCTGGAGATATGAAAAAGAAAGGTTTCTCATTCTCGGACCATCTGGAAATAACGGGCATTGATGGGCTTCCAGAGATAAAGGAAGGTGACGATTTAACGTCACTATTTTTCGATGCTCTGGAAGAGAAGAAGATGACCCTGGAAGACCACGATGCAATCGTCTTCACCTCTAAAATAATATCAAAGAGCGAAGGCAGAGTCGTAAACCTCTCCGTTGTAAAAGTGAGCGAAGCAGCAGAGCGCATAGCAAAAGAGACGGAAAAAGACCCAAAAATCGTTCAACTTATACTCAACGAGGCAAAAGAGATCGTAAGAATGATGAAGAACCACATTATAGTAGAGACAGAGCATGGGTTCGTGTGTGCAAATGCAGGTGTGGACGAATCTAATGTTGAGGAAGGGAAAGCGGTGTTACTGCCAAAAGACCCGCAGAGAAGTGCCGAACGACTTAAAAAAGAAATAGAGAAGCAAAGCGGCAAAGAAATTTCAGTCTTAATTTCTGATTCTTTCGGCAGAGCTTTTCGCGATGGTGTGACGGGAACATGCATAGGCGTTTCTGGCATTCCTGCTCTGCTGGATAGACGGGGAGAGGAGGACAGGTTCGGGAAAATCGCACGGATAACGAAAGAAGCGGTAGCAGACGAGATATGCGCTGCTGCGAATTTAGTTATGGGCGAATTCAAAGAGGGTATGCCAATCGTACTCGTGCGAGGTTTGAAGTTAGAAAGAAGTGAAAGTAATATAAAAGAAATTCTATTCAAAAAGGAAGATGACCTCTTCAGGTAAAAAATTAGCGGCACTGGATGTGAACAAATGCATCGGGTGCATGGAATGCATGTTTGCATGTTCGAGAAGGGTAGGTAGAGGGGGTTTTGACAAGTCGGCGATAAGGGTGAGGTCAGCGGGTGGTATAGAGCGAGGTTTTGTAATCGTTGTCTGCCGGGCATGTGAGAATCCGCCTTGCGCAAGGGTATGCCCTACGGGTGCTTTAAGGGAGCGTAAAGGAGGAGGAGTGATATTGAATGAGGCTAAATGCATAGGCTGTGGCTTCTGTGCACAAGCCTGTATCATGGGCGCTATTTTCTGGGATGACGAGCGGAATAAGCCTATCGTGTGCAAATACTGTGGTGAATGCGCAGATTATTGCGTGCATAATGCTATTGGTATGGTTGAGGTTAAATAACCATTGCTAGGTGGCGATAGTTATACGAGTTTTGTGGATGCAGGGTTGATGAAGGAGGGGTGAAATGCCAAGAGAATTCAAAACAACTGAGGAAGCGGTTAAAGAAGGATATGTCCAAGACGTAACTGGAGAATGGCTCCGCGCGACACCGGAGGTAATGGATGCTAAAAAAAGTTTTGCAGAGAGATTGGTCTAACGAGTTTGGTTACTCACCAGAACAGATACAAACAAAACCTGAGTTTTATATCAAAAAAGGCAGCCAAAAGATTGGTCCGGCGGATATCGTTGTTTTTAGAGACGCTAAAAATAAAATACAAGAGAATATTTGGATAATTGTTGAAACAAAGAGGGAAGAGAGATCAGACGGTATTGAGCAGTTAAAAACCTATTTAAGTCCCTGTAAGGGTGCAAAATGGGGTGTATGGTTCAATGGGAAAGATATAGCCTACTTGGAAGTTTTAGATACACCACCTTATTTTAGAGAAATATCAAAAATACCAAAAGCTGGCGAAAAAATTTAAAGCAGCCCGCCATACATCTCAATTGCTTTCCTCACGTCTTCCTCCTTTAATAACCCGTGCGGCGTAGGCACTTCAAAAATACGCTTCGGTATGCGTAGTTTTGCGAAGCTGAACCCTTCTCTAAACTTGAAGTCCATTTTAGCACGGTGGATAACTCTGCCAAGGTCTTCTAATTTTCCCTCTGTCCAGTTTTCTATCCCTATTGCATCCAGAGCTTTTATTACACGCTCTGGTGTGAAAACTTTCCTTGCAAAGAAGCACACCACAAGACTTGACAGCACCTGTCGCCATTCTTCTTCCTTCAATAACGCTTTCACCACTTCTTCAAGCGTGAACTCTTTCCCTATCAATTTCTGGTCGAGGTCATAGCCTGCGGAGTCAAGATGGCTGTGTCTTGCACCCAGGAGATTGTTCAGGTAGCACGCAATTCCGGTATGGTATTCCGGCATCTCGTTACCTCCAAATGCGAGTGCATAATCCTGCCCGCCATAAACGCTGGATGCATATTCTGAGCCCATAGCCAGATTTTTATAGAATTCGTTTGGCATTGCCACTATCTTCTCTATTGCCCTGGAATAGGTGGCGACATCTCCCCAGCGGAAGTCAAGACCATCAGTATGCTCCTTTGTTATGAGACCACGCTCATACGCCTCCGTAGCCCATGCTAAAGTCACTCCAGTGCTTATCGCATCCATGCCAATCCGGTCAACCACGTCAATCAACCTCAGATAATCCTCTGCACTTTCCATCCCAAGCATAAAGCCAAGTGCATAAATCGTTTCGTTGTCATAGGGAATGGTTGAGGTCTTGAAATAATAGCCGGGCTCGTAAAGTTCTCTCAGCGATGCTAAATGAATACAACCCACCGGGCAGTGAGCGCATGAAACTCGCCTCGAAAGATACTTCTCGGCTATATTCTCACCTGAAAATTCTTTCGCTATCTCCTCCGGTGCACTTGCGGATTCCAAATTCTTGTATGCCATCCCACCGAGCTTATTCAAGCTGTAAATCTTCCCCGCAGTGCCTAAATCATGGTATTTCTCCATTGCATCTGTTTCAACCACTGTATCTTGTATCTCATCATAAACCTTTTTATATTCCTTCCTTTTCTCTTTTGGTATTTCTATACTCTTATCTGCGGATATAACCACGGCTTTCAGCTTCTTCGAGCCCATCACTGCACCTAAACCAAGGCGCCCAAAATGGCGATAGGTTTCACATACAGCACAGGCATATCTCACTCCCTTCTCCCCTGCTCTACCAATCCGAATAATGGTTCTCACACCTGCACCGGGCTCTACTTCTCTTAAAATCCTGCCTACTGCTACGGCTTCTATCCCCCATATAGAAGAAGCATCTTTGAACCTTACTTCGTCACCGTGTACTGCCAGATATACCGGGATGTCACTTGAACCTCTGATGACTATTGCACCGTAACCCGCAAGTTTAACAGCCATCGCACTTCTTCCGCCGGTGTGGCTTTCTCCGAGATTACCGGTTAATGGCGATTTGAACATCGCTACGGTTTTAGAAGCGGAGGGGTATAGCGCTGTAAGAGGACCAACGGCAAAGATTATTGGATTCTCCGCGCTTAGCGGGTCTATGCCCTTTGGGCATTCTTCTTTTAGTAGCTCTATCGCAACACCCGAACCTCCGAGATATGCCTCAAATAAGTCATCTCTCTTCTCTATCTTGTGGTCTTTTTTCGTTAAATCTATATACAGAACCCTGTTCATTTCTTTTGCTTTCATTGATAAGCTACCTCGCTTTCTTCATCAGTAACGCACCGCTCTTTTGTTTACTTATATCTTTTATCTCATTAAAATTAATGTTTCATTCGTTTGATTCCATTTTATTTTCGTATAGTATAGCTTTCTTCTATTTAAGACACAGATTTACACGGATTTACGCAGATTTATTTTAGTTTAACCGTGTGGATTCTTATCATCTGTGTTAATCTGTGTCTATATTTTATTTTCTGTTTTCTTGAAGTTGGTTATACCCTCAGTCGAGCTATTTCAGTTTCATCCAAAGGCGAAACAACTATTGACTTTTCCTTTTTTTCAGCTCTGTATCTCACCAACACTAAACCGGCACCGGCGCCAGCGTCAGAATATCTTGCAGTCAGCTTTGCAGCGACTTCAATCGCTTCTTTGCTCTTAGAACCTTCCAAAATCGTTATTGGACTCCCGCAACCTGGCACTTCAAAAACATAATCCGCAGGACTCTTCAAATCCAGTAGAAGCTTATTCTCCTCTTCACTTCTCCCTACTATTATCTTTGACGCATCAAACCGGAAATGCCTGCCTATTTTCAGTAACTTCACATCCCTCATTGTCACTTTCTCCTTATACTTATGCTCGAACAAATCCCTCAACTTAGATGCAAATTCGCGGTAGGTTAAGAGACAGCCGCCAGAGGGCGATGGATAGTTATCTTGCAAACCAAACTTTTTTGCAAGTGCAATCTGAGGCTTTCTGCTCTTTCCCTTTATCTCCAGAAGTTTGCTCCGGTCCACCCAACCTTCACGTTCCGGAATCGTTTCAGCGAGTAGTTTTGCCGATAGCGGTCTCAAGACCATTTTTTCTACACCCGCTTCTTTTTCCTCGAGCTCCAACGCTTTCCTGTGCTGGCTCATTGGTCTCTCACCAAGAACATCGCCTGTGACGATGAAATCAGCACCTACTTCTTTCGCAATCCTCTTCGCTTCGCGCAGCATATAAATACGGCAATCTATACAGGGGTTCATACCTGAACCATAGCCATGCTCAGGGTTTTTTATTATCTCAAGGTATTCTTCTCCTGCTTCTACCCTTACAAGTGGTATCTCAAACCTATCTGCCGCATCACCTGCATAATCTTCCTTTTCCACTGCAAAGGGCAAAATAAAGTTCAGTGCTACCACTTCGATACCCTGGTCTAAAATAAGCTTTGTTGCCAGAATAGAATCCAGACCGCCGGATAACAGTGCCAATGCTTTCATTATTAGCTATCTTTATATAATTATAGTAGATAGGTAGATAAAGGAGGAGCAAAATGACCTTGATTATCGTTACCGGAATGCCTGGGGCGGGTTCGTCAACGGTGATAAAGGAGGGTTTGCAGTTGAGAAAGGAAGGAGAAAGTGAAGGCATCGAGTTCATACCAAGAAATTATGGCGATATAATGTTTGAAGTGGCGCGAGAGAGGGGGCTTGTAGAGAAACGAGACGAGTTGCGGAAGTTACCAGGCGAAAAGCAGCGGGAGATACAGATGCTTGCCTGTAACAAAATCGCGGAATGGAGAGAGAGCATGAACCTCATAATAGACACGCATTGCACGATAAAGACGTCTGCGGGGTATCTTCCGGGATTGCCCGAATACGTGTTACGAGAACTAAAGCCAGACCAGTTTGTTTTGATAGAGGCAGATCCAGATGAGATATTTGAGCGAAGGAAGAGGGATAAGACAAGGGAAAGAGACGTAGAGGATAAAACCAGCATAGAGGAGCATCAGTTTATGAACCGTGCGATGTCAATGGCTTATGCGTGCCTAACCGGCGCATCAGTAAAAATAATAGAAAATCACGATGGAGCGTTGAGCAAAGCGGCGAGTGAGTTTTTTGCGTTGATGCAGATGCTAAGCAAGTCGTAATTTGCAGACATTACCGTACTATTTTGGTTATATCTATCTCAATAATGTCCTCAGCACCCATGCTTTTCAACTTTGGGATTAAAATATTCACCTCGCGCTTGCTAACCACCGTTTCCACGGCATAATACCGACGCTGGTTATTATCGGAATCGTAAAGCTGGGATATAGTTGGTCTTTTCATCGCCGGTAGCACGGACACCACTTCCTTTAACTTATCCTCCGCAACGTTCATGCTGAGCAATACCTTCCCGCGAGCTTCTATCACACCGGAAAGCAAGGTTCTTATCTCCTCTATCTCTCGCCTCTTTTCCGCATCACGCCACGAATCCTTATTCGCGATTAACTTCGTGGAAGATTCCAGTATCGTATCTATTATCCGCCAGTTATTTTTCCGCAGTGTCTCCCCGGTCTCCGTGAGCTCGACTATCCCGTCCATCATGTCCTTTGCTTCGGTAGCGCCGTATGAAAAAAATATCTGCACAGGTATGCCAAGTCTGTCAAAGAAAGATTTTGTAAGGCGAGGATATTCAGTGCTTATTTTACTCTGCGGTTTTATGTCCTTCGCCGCTTTTATGCCTGCTCTGTCTGCTTGCACCGCCAGGACGATTTTTACACTGCCTTCTTTCTCTGCGGTTTTGCTGTAGCTCAGGTCTGCTACTTCCACTACATCCGCACCCCTTTCTTCTATCCAGTCCTTACCAGTTATACCGGCGTCAAAATACCCTTTTTCGACATATTCCGGTATCTCCTGCGGTCTTAATATCTTCACGCGTTCTATCCTCGGGTCTTCTATTCTGGGATTGTACTCCCTATCTGCTTTTTTAATCTCCAGGTCTGCTTGCTTGAATAGCAGCAGGGTTTGTGCTTCTAAACTGCCCTTTGGTATCGCTATGGTTATCATTTCCTCTCAAAGCTCATTTTTTTGCAAACAACTTCCTTATCTCCGCACCAACGGTCTCAACCTGATGCTTGCCTATCTTCTCTCTACTCGCTTTTAAGAACGGAATGCCTCGTTTGTATTCTTCCACCCATTCCTTTGCAAATTCACCATTTTCAACGCGTTTCAACGTTTCTTTCATCTTTTCCTTTACCTCAGGTCCGATTATTTTATGTCCCACAGACCACATTCCATACTCCGCAGTATTGGAGATAACTTCTGCCATTCTCTTTATCCCACCCTGCCAAATCAGGTCAACAATGAGCTTCATCTCGTGCACACACTCGAAATACGCCATCTCCGGTGGATAACCCGCTTCTACCAGCACTTCAAACCCGTTCTTCATTAATTCTACCAGACCACCGCATAAAACACATTGCTCGCCAAATAAATCCTCGTATGTCTCCTGTTCAAAAGTGCACTCTAATACGCCTGCTTTTGTCCAGTGCATTGCCTTTGTCATTGCCAGCGCCACTTCTCGTGCTTTTCCAGATGCGTTTTGTTTCACAGCCACGAGTCCCGGAACTCCAAAGCCCTCTAAATATGCCCTCCTCTCCTCAGTTCCCGGCGCCTTCGGTGCAACCATGATAACATCCACATCAGCAGGTGGAATAATTCTTTTAAAGCAGATGTTAAAGCCATGGGAAAACCCGAGTGTCTTTCCTGCTTTCATGTGCTGCTTTATCTGTGTTTCATAAATATCCGGCTGAATCTCGTCCGGAAGCAGGATATGCACAATATCTCCTTTTTCCGCCGCTTTATCAATCGTTAATACGTCAAAACCGTCTTCTTTTGCTTTTTCCCAGCTCTTACCTCCTTCTCGCGCACCCACGAGCACATTTATGCCTGAATCTGCCAGACAGTTTGCCTGTGCATCTCCCTGCGCTCCATACCCTATCACTGCTATTGTTTTATCTCTCAAAATGCTCTCATCTATATCCTCATCATGTATTACTTTCATGTTTTCTGCATGCTCCCATTTGCTGTATTTTAAGTATTTTTATGTTATTTATAAATGTTAAGTCTTTGGCTTACAATGGAGTAAAAAAGAGAGGCATGACTAATCCAAGAAAGAGAAATATAATTATGTCTTTTTGCCGTGCATTCAAAAGTTTAGGAACCGCTCTTCCAACGTTACTCAGTGTCGTCCTGCTTTTGGGGCTTTTCCTTACCTTTGTATCAAAACAGTTTATCGCATCGGTATTTACCGGGAATTTGTTTCGAGATACGGTTATTGGTTCCGCAATTGGTAGTATCGCAGCAGGTAATCCTATCACCAGCTATATAATAGGCGGTGAGCTTATGAATGAGGGCGTGAGTCTATTTGCGATCGCCGCCTTCATCGTGACATGGGTAACTGTTTGCGTAGTCCAATTTCCCGCAGAAGCAGCCATCTTGGGCAAACGATTCGCGGTTATTAGAAACTCGCTGAGTTTTATTCTTGCCATTTTCGTTTCTATTGCAACGGTTACAACATTGATGGTGATTCAATGAAGGTCATAAAATGAAGAATTCGGCAGAGAAGAGTACAAAAGAGGATAAAAACTATGGCTTCTATTTTTTTGCCGCTGTTATCTCCCTATATCTCATCCTCTTTTTATTCTATCCAGAAATGGTATATGAGTCATTAAAAGTAAGCGCAGACATATTTATTCGGATAATTCCTGTCTTATTCCTCGTTGTCCTTTTTATGGCGCTTATAAATTATTTCTTACATCCAAAAACGGTGGAGAAGTACGCGGGAAAAGGGTCAGGAATAAAAGGATGGTTCTTCGCTATATCCGCAGGGATAATTAGCCATGGACCTATTTATGTGTGGTATCCACCGTTGAAAGAGCTTCGAGACCGGGGTATGAGAAGCGGTTTAATCGCGGCTTTTCTGTACAGCAGGGCTATAAAAATACCTCTGCTGCCTTTGATGGTCTATTACTTTGGTGCGTTATTTGTGACCGTGTTGCTGTCCTATATAGTAATTGCCTCGCTCATAGAGGGAGAAATTGTTGAACTAATAGAAAGGCGAAGTTTCCCGAAGGGAAATTTTGGCAGAGT
>JAODGF010000118.1:3134-10673 GCA_025464645.1 Methanosarcinales archaeon | reverse complement strand
AAAAAATGAAAAAAATAGCGCTTTTGGTCATGGCAGCAATTCTTCTCTCATTAGCAACAGCAAGCAGCGCTTCTTGCAGTTCTGTCCGGTATTCTTACAGTGCTGATACGACAGGCAGGATGACGGTAGATGAGAACTACCGTTTTAATACTCAGGGCAATCCTATCGTGGGAAGTCGCTATTCACTCGACCTGACTGCGAGAAATAGTGAAAACGCAAGCTGTATTCATGACTTCTCAGCAGAAGACAGCGAAGTTAATACAAAAACTGATGTCTTGTATTTGAGTAATTCTTCAAGGATGCTACGTGGCATGAATATAGCAGAAAAATCAGGTGCATCGAAGATAATCGAAGATGGCAATTTCGCAGCGTGTTATGAATCTGCAATCGGTTTTTCTGCTGATGTTGACTCATTACGGCTTTTTTCAGCGGGATGGATCAATGACGGCTCTCAGAGGTACGCTATCACTGCATTGGGTAAAGGTAATTTTGACGCTGTTCTCGATGCTGCAAGTATGGAGGGGGAAAGAGATAATGGAAATTATACCCTTCTTTCAGAGGAAAGGATATCCAGCCATGTAGGGGGGCGGTTTGGAGATTTCAACTTCACAGCCGATTACAATGTAACTCGCAACTATCAGTACCCCAATAACTACCTCGATAACAGTCGTGTGTGCCCCCTTTGTCTACGTTCACCGTAAAGGGATTTTTCTTCCCTCTTTTTTTCTTTTTCTTTAAGCGAATAAGCGCTATTGAAGCAATAGAGAAAGAAGATGAACACAAGAAGATTGGCGTCTATCGGAGCAATGATTGCGATATTCACGTTGGTTTACGTTATTGGTAGCGTAAATGCTGGCGTTTCTTTCTCTTATAATCTGACGGGCAACTGCGCTATAAAAGCAAATGATAATTATAAAAGCAAATTCATTTCGTATGAAATGGCTAATCAAAAAGAGGTTCAGTATTCATTCAACGCCGTGGGTACAAACAGTGACAATTCATCCCTATATCATTCTCTCGACACTATAAAGGGATTGGAAACCAACTCCATTTTCAATTTCTGTTATGCAGCCGAAGGGAATAGCACGGAAGGGGGCGCTATGGGCATGACCGAAAATATAGGTCTAACTTCAATTTATTCCGGATACAGCAGCAAGAAAACGAATGCTTATAGTAAACTGACAGGGACTAATGTGCTAACTGCGACAACGACTAAAGTAGGAATAACCGATGACTGCTTACAGTACAAAATATATGCAGGAGGGCAAAAAGAAGGAGCTTTAGCTAACGGAAAAGTGTCTGCCGGCGTGAGTATGTATGTCGTGAATAGTTCAGACGGAGGGTCCAAATGGTCGTATGAGGAGGAGTCCACGGCGAGTGGCTCGTTCGAGTTCTATAAGGTAATAGCTTATACGTCAAAAATTAAAACACCGTGAGTTATTTTTTATTTTATGTCCCGACCCTTATCGGATAGGAAATACTCTTCAGGGTTGCAATTGCAGAAAGAGCAGCTAAATAGCTCGTCTTTGGATTTGCTCGCGAAGGAACGTTCTCCACGCGCACGAATAATTTACCAAATTCCCCTCGCACCTTTATCTCATGCACATTCTCCATCGTGGATGGGTCTGCAACTATCGTCACGCGCGTAGCCTCTGAACCTATACCTGCAAGGCTTAAAGAAGCAGCTACGTTCACGTTCTCTGGAAAATATTTCACTGCTTCCTTCGCAGATCCGGTGAACAACGTTTTCTCCCTTTCGATCGAAGACAAATCTATCCCCTTTTCTTTCACATACTCATTCCCTTCAAATCCTGATGGCGGCTTTCTTGTCCTTAATTCCACTGACTGTATTCCGCCAACAGCGCCGGATTTCAATCCATCTATCCCTGCTACCGCACCTGAAGGGATATACACTCTACACCCCTTCTCCTTTGATATACTCTCGAGTTCTTCAAATAGACCCGGCTCACATAACAGCGCACCAACGCTTAATATCATTGCATCCTTACCCTGCTTTAAGGCGGGTATCACAAACTCACGAACCGCAGCCTGCGACGCGCATTCTATTAGCAGATCAACCTCGGTTAAAGTTTCATCCAACTTCGTACTATCAGATTTTATTATATCTGGCTTATTTTTCAGCTTTTTACACAGTCTTTCTATATTCTCTGGATGCTTGTCTATCAAAAGTTTCAGTTCTATTCCTAAGCCCGACTCACTGTCTATTGACTTGCATATTTCACTTCCGATTGCGCCGCAGCCGACCACACCCGCTCTTATTTTTGCCATAAACTTTTTGCTTTGCTTGCTTGCAAAAGCTTTATTAAATTAAAAATAAAAAGTTTTGCTAAAAAGAGATGCTGCTGAAAGAGATAGAAAGTTTTCTGGAGGAAGATGTAGGACATGAGGATTATGAGGAGATAGTGCCATACGCGTCTTGTAAAGCAGAGATAACAGTGAAAGAAGAAGGTATCCTTGCAGGTTTAGACGAAGCGAAGCAGATATTTGACTATTTATCGGTCCAGTATTCCACTGAATTTGAGGATGGAGCCCGAATAAACAGCGGGGATACTGTTTTGACTGTAATGGGTGCAGGTGCGAAGATATTAAAGGCAGAAAGACTTGTGCTCAATTTCTTAGGTCGCATGAGTGGTGTCGCTACCGTAACAAATAAGTTTGTAACCGAAGCGCGAAAGGTGAATAAGCATATAAAAGTAGCCGGGACGAGGAAGACAACGCCTGGCTTCCGGAAATACGAGAAAAAAGCAATAGCTATTGGAGGTGGCGACCCGCATAGATTCGGGCTATACGAAGCGGTAATAATAAAAGACAATTACATAAAGCTGATGGGGCTGGAGAGCGCGATAAAAGAAGCAAAAGAGAAGGCGAGTTTTACCAAAAAAATCGAAGTTGAGGTTGAAAGTAAAGAGGATGCGCTTAGAGCTGCGGAATTGAAAGTGGACATAATCATGCTTGATAATATGACAGTAGCGGAAGTAAAAGAGAGTGTGAGGCTGTTGAACGAGAGGGGGCTTCGCGATGGGTTGATTTTAGAGGCTTCGGGAGAGATAAACATAGATAATCTAAAAGATTTCGCATCCACAGGCGTTGACGTTGTGTCGAGTGGCATGCTCACACGTTCAGCTAAGTGGTTGGGTTTTTCTCTTGATGTGGTAGAGTAGATGGCAAGCCAAATGAGATAATTAACGAGACCCCCTAAAAAGGTCCTTCATCAAACATCGTGCAATATACATCCTTCTCGCTCACACACCTCGTGGGGCATATTTCGCAAACACTGAGCTGTTCGTCCCATGCTTTTGCAATCGCATCGAGTATCTTATTCACCATTCTGTCACTCAGCCTCGGAAAATATGCTTCAACCATATCGTACGAGAAATACACCGTCTCGATTTCTCCCGATAGCTTTTGTAATATGATCCCCTTCATTTGCTTCGCAAAATAAACGGAAAAATCCGCTATCTGTTCTTTGTAAATCCCATATCGCTTCAATCTTTCCCCCACTTTCTGTTGAATCTCAAACTCGAAACTCAAAGCTAATTCGTAGCAGAACCAATTCAGTTTCGTCTTCTCATGCTCTGCGGAATAGAACAAAGTCGGTCTTATCAGGTCGTCACCAGATTTATCTTCTTCCATTTGCACCGCACAGGTTTACCTTTTATTCTATCGGTATAAACACCTTCCTCCTCACCTTAGGCAAATTTATCCTGAGAACGCCATTTTTAAACGACGCAGATGCTTTTTCCGGGTCTATTGGCTCTGGCAGCCTTATCTGTTTCCTGAAAGCCTGAAAAGTTATCCTCTTCTGGATACCACCCCATCTCTCCCAGCAGACTGCATCGCTCATCCTCGCTATTACTTCCACCGTGTTTTCCGTTGTGTTTATCTCCACGTTTTCTTTCCTCACTCGTGGCAGGTCAAAAGTAACCGATATCTCATCTTCCTTATCTTCCATTTCGTATAACGGCTCTAAACAGCCATCATATCTCCACGTTGTCCTAATTATCCTCCTTTCTATTCCCATTTCCCTATTCCTTCTTCCACCCCCTATCTTATTTATTGAACTTAACTATATAAGTTTGGAATTTTCCACATTTTTAGCGATACATAATGGGCATGTCCTGTTCCACGCCTTTCTGCATTTCAGGAGCAGAGAGTGCCGTCTGCCGCATAAGGTCCCTTGCTTTTAGCTTTATCTCCTCACCTCTTTCTAATAGCTCCTTCACATCTATGCCCAATTTTAAAAACTTCTCAAGCGACTCAATTACCGACGCCGCTGCACCTGGGTCAGGATACACCGGGAAGCACTGGGCGAGGAGAGAAATTGCATTCATCTTCCTCTTGCCGCATTCCCTTAGCATTATGGCATAAGGACCCGCGATAAATCCTTCCTCCAGCAATTCCATCTGCTTGCCCTCCAGCTCTTTTACTGCTTCTTCACTGTTCCCAACGGCAAAAACCCCCGGCTTGCTTATATCTATCCTGTTCCCTACCGGCAGACCGGTTATCGGGATAACAAGTTCAGCACCAATCTCTTTGACCCAGTCAGCCAGAGCACGCGTCAGCGGATAAACAGCGCCTGGCGGTATCGCAACTTCTGACAACACTATTACTACGCCTTCATTACCGTATATTCGCACCGGGTTTTTTAATTTCCCCTCGTGCACTACCATAACCGGGGGGAACAAATCAGATTCGATGTAGCCTATTTCCTTATAATTCATCTTCTCCACGATGTAAGATGCTGCAATCGTTCCTACCAGACCCACATCTGGCAAACCCTCGATCACAATCGGATTTTTATGCACTACCCCTTCTTCCTCTGCTATCCTCACAACTTCTTCCATTTCCATGGTTTACATACATTGATTAATAGTATAAATGTATAAAAACCCTGCGAGACTAAAATCTATTCTCTCAAAAATTGGTCTATACTTCGCTTGCTTTTATAATGCGACGGGAAATCGCATTTCTCCCTTACCACGAACCCTTCTACTTTTATCCCTTCTGATTGGAATTTAGCACCTTGCAAATACGAGTTCGCCTAATGCGGTTTCCTCCGCGCCCCAACCTTCTCCTTCTACCTTTATCCAACTTCTTGCCTGTGCTTCTGTTCCATCCATAATTTCCTGAAATAGTAGAAATACTCGTAAAGGTCAGGCATATTGTCTGCCCAGATGGGTATGTGATTGTTCATTATGTCCACTTTCAGATATAACGGTAAATCTTCAAAAATTCTCGCATCGTATTTATTCCCTATGTTTTGCCACACCTTTCTAAGAAGAGTGGATCTGTTTTTACATCCAGGTGCAACAATACAGATGTCTATGTCGCTACGAGGTGTAGCTGTGCCCTTTGCGTGAGAGCCGTAGAGCAGCAAAGCCGAAATCTCTCCTTTCAAGAAAGAAAAATCCTTTTTTATTTCCCTTTTGTCCATTTCTTAATAACCTCCGAGAACCGTTCAAAATGTGGTGTTATGTTCTTTATGCTTTGAAAAGCTCTAATATCATCAATTTTGTTATATAAATGGACCACGATGTTTCTTAACCCATTTGCCTCGTTCAATACTTTTGCAAGTGTATCATCAATAATTTTATTCTCCGCTAAAATTTCCACGTTTGTATAATCATCTTTTGGAAGCTTACCAATGTCTTTCACTACCATGGCAGCAATATCCAAGCTTGCCTCTACCGCTTCCTGCATTGCCTTATAAACTGCGAATCTCGCCATTTTGTCCTTTATACTTATATCCTCTTCGTACGGCGCAATCCACTCTTCAATGTCCATCTTTCTATCCAAGATAATTTCAATTTTCTCTTCATATCTTTTTATACGGTCTTTTTCCATGTATATTCCCCCTCACGCTCTTATTTAGTTCAGACTTGGTTATGATTGCATATAAATATTAACTTTTTCTTTCACCGTCCAACGCTTTGTAAGGAACTTCTCGAACTCGATTATGAAGAACACCGGGAGCGAAACTAAAATCATCAAGATCCACCAATCGGCAGGTAAAGGTGCGGTTCTAAACGGGTTAACTCCGATAAATGGCGGGGCGTAGATTATGGTAAGCTGCAGCCCGAGCGTTATTGCTACGCCGATAAGCACCCATTTATTTGAGAATGGACTGAACGTAAAAGCCGACTCCGTTATCGACCTCGCAGTGAAGATATAGCAGATATGAACCAGCATAACAGTGGTGAACGCTGCGGTTCGCGCCTGCATCAATAGTTTATCCGGGTCCGCTACGGAACCGGAAAGAGCTAGCTCACCGAAGTAGTAAAACATCGTGAATCCTGCAACTGCCATTACCACAGAGACCAATCCAACTTTCTTGAAGAAAGGGCTATCTGTTATCCGCTCTTTAGGGTTGCGAGGCGGTCTGTCGAGTAACCCTTTTTCTTTCGGCTCGCGAATGAGCGTCAGTGCGAGAGCAACGGCATCAAGCAAATTAATATACAGGATTTGCACGGGCTCAATCGGAAGGCAACCCCCGCGATGCGGATTGAAAAGGAATATAAAAGGCGCCAGCAGTATCGCTCCCAATACCAGCATGGTTTGTCCACCGTTCGTGGGAAGCGTGTAAAGAATGACCTTCTTGATGTTATCGAAGACATGTCTGCCCTCTTCCACTGCGGAGACGATGCTGGCGAAGTTATCATCCGTTAAAACCATATCCGCAGCTTCCTTGCTCACTTCGGTTCCGGTTATTCCCATAGCAATCCCAATGTCCGCAGCCTTTAGCGCTGGCGCATCGTTCACACCATCGCCAGTAGCGGCGATAATATGCCCCCTTCTACGCAACTGTTTAATTATCCTGAATTTGTGTTCCGGAGCAGCCCGGGCATAAACCGAAACGGTATCTACAACTTCGTACAGCTCATCATCGCTCATCCTTGACAGCTCTTCCCCGGTCAACACCCTATCCTCGCCCTCGCCAATTCTTAACTGCCGTGCAATAGCTTTTGCCGTCTGCGCGTGATCACCAGTGACCATCACTACCCTGATTCCTGCACGTTTGCATTTCTGGACCGCTTCTATCGCTTCTTCTCTGGGCGGGTCTATCATGCCCTGGAGTCCGAGAAAAGTTAGCCCATTCAAATCTTCAGGATTAAGTACCTTTTTATCCTTCGGCACGAGTTTATACGCCACACCCAGGACCCTTAAAGCTTCTCCTGCCATCTCATCCGCCTCTGCCAGTATCTCTTCACGGCGCAAAGGCTTGATGCTTCCATTGACCAACTGGTTTTGACACATCTCTAAAACCCGCTCTGGCGAGCCTTTCACATAGATTACATTTTTATTTGCACTCGCACCCTTGTGCAGAGTAGCCATATATTGCTGTTCAGCCACAAAAGGAATCTCATCGAGCCGGGGAAGATGCTCGGTAATACCTGCTTTCCTTGCCGAGACCACCAGAGCGCCTTCCGTGGGGTCGCCTACAATGCTGTACTCATCCTTATTCTCAGCGAGAGAAGCGTTGTTGCAGAGATAACCGGCTTTCAAGGTTTCAATCAGCTC
>JAODGF010000118.1:1503-2961 GCA_025464645.1 Methanosarcinales archaeon | reverse complement strand
ATATTACCGCGAGTATGAAATTAAGAGCCGCAATTGCGAGGATGGCGATGACCAGAAACCTGGTGAAGTCCGCCAGCTTCCGCATCAGTGGTGTGGTGATTTTACGTGTCTCTTTCATAAGTTCTGCGATTTTCCCTATCTCTGCATGCTCACCAGTCCCTACTACAATGCCTCGTCCAGAGCCACGCGTGATGAAGGTACCACTGAAAGCCATGCAGCACTGATCAGCAGGAGATAGATCAGGCTTCGAGATGGATTCGATGTTCTTTCGCACCGGGACCGATTCCCCGGTGAGTGAGGCTTCATCTGCACTCATGTTCTTTGCGTAGAACAGTCGCAAATCCGCTGGCACTTTGTCTCCTTCTTCCAATAGAACCACATCGCCAGGAACTAATTCACGTGCAGGTATAACCTGCTTCTCACCATCTCTGAGCACCGTGCACTCTGGCGTCATCATTCTCTCCAGCGCCTCTACCGAAGCTTCCGCTTTGCCCTCCTGAATGAATCCTATTATCGTATTGGCTAAGACCACAGCGAGGATAACCGCGGTATCCATCCACATATCCAGAAAGGCGGTAACAAGAGCAGAAACGAGCAAGACATAGATTAAAGAGCTGTGAAACTGCGTCAGAAAGCGGATGAGCATGCTTCGCTTCTTGAACTTCAGCTCGTTATAGCCATATTTTTCAAGCCTTGCTCTTGACTCGCTGGTGCTGAGTCCACCACTGCCTGATTCTAAAGCTTCAAAAACCTGTTCCACTGACAGTTGATACCATCTTTTCTCTTTCTGCAATGTTTTCTCCTCCAACTATAAATAAACCGGATATTGGATAAAGAATTTTTAATAATGTTGTGGTTTTACAAAACAATGTCAGAAGAGAAAAAGTTGATACCGGAATTTTATGAAATCACGGTGAAAGAAATCATGGATAAGAGGATAGGAGAACTGCCTTTAATAGAAAAACAAGCGAGCATATACCGTGTTTTATCTATCCTAACAGAGAGCGATCATGTCTGGGTGGTTGAAAGCAGAGGAAGTAAAAAGTTGGTGGGAATAATAACAGAACATGATATTTTAGATGTTTTTTCGCCAACTAAAAAAGTTTCATACTTTGGATTGCCCAGTAAAAAGTCCTTACATTACGAAACTTTCGAAAAGGCAGGGCATATCATGTCCAGGAATCCAATAAGATGCAGCCCAGAAGAGAGAGTGAAGGACGCGTTGAATAAGATGGTGGTTCACAGGATAAAGAGAATCCCCGTAGTCGAAAATGACGAGATAACTGGCGAGATAACGCTCCATCGCTTGATAAGAAAATTTTATGCTTTCATTTCATAAACCCAGCGTTCTTCTCTGCGGTAAATTTAAAATGTGACAAAGTCAAGATAAGATTGTTGTTATATGCTAATAGAAGATGTCATTTTATTGATTGGAATTGCACTCACTTTAGGGTTTGT
>JAODGF010000118.1:0-1425 GCA_025464645.1 Methanosarcinales archaeon | reverse complement strand
GTATTTCTTTTAACCCATAATTGGGGAATGGGCTTGCTTTTGGGCTCTTTGGGTCCGGCAACAGCACCCGCGGGTACGATAGCATCATTGCGTGATTGTAAAGCAATAAGAGGTACTTTGAGTAAGATGACCACCGCAATAGTGGGACTGGATGATGGGGTTGCAATAATTATTTTCGCAATCGCAATCGCTATTTTAAAGGTTTCACTCGGTGAGGACTCTTTATCCGTTTACTCCGCGTTCGTGAAGCCGTTGATAGAAATCCTTGGTGCGATTGCATTAGGAATTGTAATAGGGGCAATATTGGCATATTCAGCAAAGAAAAGTAGTGGAAGAGAGAGCATACTAATAATCTCGCTGGCTGGCATTTTAACCTGCATCGGATTGGCAGAAATCTTCCATTTATCATCAATACTGGCATGCATGTTTTTAGGTGCAACCCTCATTAATCTGGTTCCAGGAATAGGCAGAACGTCATTCGAAATCGTAGAGAGTATTCTTCCTCCTATTTACATCATCTTCTTCATTGTAGCAGGGATAAAATTAAGACCAGACCTATTGATTGAAATGGGGATGATAGGAATAATTTATATAGTATGCAGGACGGCAGGAAAGATGAGCGGCGCATTTATCGGCGCTAAGGCAACAAGAGCTGAGCCAGTAGTTCAAAAATATTTGGGCTTTACTTTATTGTCCCAGGCTGGTGTTGCGGTTGGTTTAGCATGTATGGTATCCGGAGAACTCGCGGCTTATGGAGAAATCGGACAAGAACTTGGCGCTATGGCGATTACGATAATCGCAGCTACGACTGTCGTCTTTGAAATAGTCGGACCAATAGGGGTTAGATACGGGATTACCAGAGCTGGAGAAAGTGGAATATAGTGATCAAGAGCGGGGTAATATGAAATGAAAGTTAGGGAAATATTGAATAAGGTCAAGTGGGATGAAAGGATGGACTTTGACCGATTAGAAGTAGTTTATCGGCATCGAGGCGCTCCAGATGATTTGAAAAGGATTTATGGGCGGGAAATCGTGCATATAGGAAAATTTTTTCTTAGCCTAAACGAAGCAGAAATTCCGCACCACCGCATCGTCAAGATTTTGTATGAAGGGGAAGTATTGTTTGAAAGGAAAAAATGATGCGTGAAGGAGAATTTGGACGAAGTGCCGAAGGCACGAAGCTGGATACGCTCTGTTATCTGCTGTGTGCATATTCTATTATTCTCTTTCTCATATTTCGTTTTTATTCTTTCAACTGTGGTTCTGTTATCTTTATACAAAACTCCCTTTATGTGAGTAGTGACCTCGCATAGATAAGTGATTTTCAAGTATGCACCTACAATGTATTCTCCAACCTCGGTTTTCATTATCTCAATTCCTTTTCATCATATTGCACATTGCAGATAACGTTCCCAGCATATACGA
>JAODGF010000117.1 GCA_025464645.1 Methanosarcinales archaeon | reverse complement strand
CGACTTCTTTGGCACGTTCTAAAAGCAATTCCTTGCCCGCAGATGTGAGTGCAAAAATCGGAATTGCGGTGCCAGCCTGTAACAGAGCTTTTCCTTTTGCCAGTTCTCTTATGCGCAGCGAAGCACAGGCAGTAATAAGGTCTGCGAATTCGCAGAACGCCTCAGCCTCTTTCCTGGAGATGCCCGTGAGGTGCACACCGAATATCACTGCTTCTCTGCTGATAGCTCTACATCGCTCAGCATCTGCCAGTGCGCACACGGTAACCCCTACTCTTTCGTATCCCAGCTCAAGAGCTAACCGCAACCCCGCTACCTGGTCTATCCCTGGCGGGTCAAGTATCTTCCCGCCCTTATCCTTTATTTTTTCTATTATGCCCTCAACGGGTGTGGTCTTAATTACACCACTTAACCTTGCTCCTATTCCCTGCACCAATCTCGGGTCGGAAGTGATTACAGTGCCTGCACCTTCACACACCGTTACGGTGGCATCGAGCAAACCTCGGCGAAGTGCGGTCATGAACGTCTCAGAAGCGCCAAACCCCACAAAGACCTCTAATTCTACTTCTCTATCCGCAGTACACATTCCGAAATCTTGTATCCTGAATTCTATATTCTTTTTTATCGCTTTTTCGTTCAGCTCTTTTATTCCACGTATTTTAGCCCATAACGGGCAATATTTGAGCAGAGGTTTCCCTACCTCAACTACTTTACCGTTTTCTACCACCACTCTTGCTTTTCCCATGGTTTCAAAGATATGTCTGTCTTTTTCCATTTTTTACCACAGAGTCTCACAAGAGAACTTGGGTATGTAATAGATTTATAGGTTTGTTGCACTTCTATTTTTGAGTGCTAAATGACCATCAGTATCGAAGAGATAAGAAAAGATTTTCCGATTTTGGATAGCGGGATAATATACATGGACAGTGCAGCGACGAGTTTGACGCCAGAGCCTGTTTTGAACGCAGTTCAGGAATATTACAGGAATTACAATGCGAATGTAGGTCGTGGCGTGCATAGATTAACGCAGATAGCATCGCAGAAATACGAGGACGCACACAGGAAGGTAGCAAAATTCATTGGAGCCAAGCCACAAGAAATCATTTTCACTAAGAATACCACAGAAGGGATAAATATAGTAGCATCTGGAATTGGACTGAAGAAAGGAGATAAAGTCGTATTTAGTCTATGGGAACACCATTCCAACCTTTTGCCCTGGATACGAGCAAAGAACAAGTTTGGTGTGGAATTGGAAGTGGTGAAACCCATTGAAGGCAAGGATAAGACCAGATGCGAGCTCGAAGTATCGGATTTCGAAGAAGTAATAGATGAAAGGACGAAAATAGTAGCGATAACGCACGTATCCAATGCGCTTGGTGTAATGCTTCCGGTAAGAGAAATCTCGAGACTGTGCAGGGAGAACAACACTCTTTTACTTGTTGACGCCGCTCAGTCAGTACCTCACATGCCAGTGGATGTCAACGATTTAGGCTGTGATTTTCTTGCGTTTTCAGGGCATAAAATGCTCGGTCCTACCGGAACCGGTGGCTTAGCGGTCAGAGAGGAACTTATGGAAGAAATTGAACCACTTACGGTTGGAGGAGGTGCAGTAGAAGATGCTTCGTTTGTTGATTATAGTTTGACAGGGACGTATGAGAGATTTGAAAGTGGCACGCCAAATATAGCGGGGGCATTAGGTCTCGGTGCAGCGGTGGAATATTTAGAGAAGATAGGAATGGAAAAGGTAAAAGCAGGGGAGGAGAAACTGGGCAAGCAGCTCATAGAAGGATTACAGGAGATGGACCAGATCGAAATTTATGGCTATGGCAGTGAAGCCTTTGAGTTGGGAAGGAGGATAGGAACGGTCTCTTTCACTGTGCAGGGGATGAATTCCAATGATGTTGCAATAAGGTTGGACCGCGAAGCAGGTATAATTGTGAGGTCGGGGCATCACTGCTGCATACCATTGATGAAATATCTTGGCTTGGATGCAGAAGGAACGGTCAGGGCTTCGGTGTATTTGTATAATACAGAGGCGGAGGTAGAGCGTTTTTTGGAGGTCGTTAAGAAGATAGGTAAGGGATAATTGCAAAATGCAAAATGCAAAATGCAAAATCATGGAGTTAAGATTAACCGAAGAGTCAAAGGCGATGTTTGAAAAAGCATGCGAAGAACCATTCTACTCCATTAACTATGCGAATGGTATCTCAGTTAATTCCTTTTTAGCACTGCTAAAGGAGATTGAAAGTTTTATTCCAGAGTTTGAAGAGGCAGTTGGGATGAGAGGAGCAAGAAACTGGATAGGGGAAAGGTTGAATGAAGCGGTCAAGGCAGGGCGAACAACAGTCGAAAACCATCTAAAGAAGATGTATTTTTCAGAGTTCGAGATAAGGTCTGATACGGCTTACATTTTGATAGAGAATTATGAGCTGGCAAAGATAAAGGTGTTGTGGATAATGGGAAGCAAGTATCGCGCGTATAACTTCACAGTTTTGCGATTTATGGTCACCAGACCAGTGCATGAAGATACGCATTCGCATGTTCATAAGACCGAATATTCAGCTTTGTTCTCGGAGCTCGTGGATAAAACGAAGGAGCGAATAGAAAAGAAAGAACCATCAGTGAGGAGGAAAATAAAGAAAGTTCCGCTGAAGTTCACAGCGCCTATTTATATCGAGGAGAAAGAGGAGATGTTAGCAAGGAGAATGCAAAGATTTGCTCTCAATGCTTTCTTGCGGAAGTATTATGAGCGCGATTCCGAATGGTATGGATTGTTAGGCGTGCCGCTGTTTTTACCACCGAATTCTGAAGTTATGGAAGAAATAAAGAGGATAACAGGGAGAAAAGTGGAGTTCAAGAGCGGATTCGTGAGTACGTATAGAAAAACATTGGAGGAATATGTCGGTGCGATAACAAAAAGTGAGGAGGCTATTTATGAAGCTGCGAGGGATTATCTCCAATCGGGTACTGAAGATTTGATAAACGTGACGAAGAAGTGTTTAGAAGGCGATTACAGTGGTCTAAGAACGAGAGAAAGGGAGCTGGTGTGGAGACCTGGTGCGGGGATGAAGATTTGAGTGATGATATTTTTCTTGCGATGATAGAAACATTTAAATAATATCAAAAAGCACCTGAATAGTATGAAATACGAAGAATGGCGTGAATTGAAAAAGCGAATGGAATTCAACTTAACAGAATCTCAAACTTTAGTTAGACTCGTAGAAGAAACACAGAGAAAAGGGGAAAAAGTTCAAAAAGCCAACAAAAGATTGGGCAAATTATCTGGAAAAATAGTCAATCAACTTAACCAATCGGAAGTATTTTTCAGAGATAATGACTTACCTAACAATTATGACCCACTTAAAATATGTTCTGTTGGAATTGACGGTAGTTTTTACCCTGTGGGTGGTGTTGGAGGAAAATGGTATTCTTTCTATAGTATTGTAAGAATTTTATTTGAAAACGGCATTGAATCCCAACCCGTGGTTGATGTTTATTCGGCAGGCGTTGAGGAAATAGAAGAACAAAAGAATCCCAACGTAAGCTCGGAGGCATCTTTGAGAATGCTGGTAGGCGAGACAAAAGCCATTGACAATTGGGGCTCAAAGAATAAAGAAACCATCATTTTTATTGACGGACCTGTGGTTGACCCTCCTCGTTCCACTGAAAAATATTATGTTGAAGACAGATGCAAGGCTATCAAGAAATGCCTTGAAAAATCTACATTAATTGGATGTGTCAAAAGATCAAGAGATACATTCTTTATCAAACATTTTACTGAGGAGTTAGGAGTAAGAGAAGGATGGCTAAAAAACTTTCCAAGTGACCAACACCTATTTGCTTACCTTTTCATCAACTATAGAAGGGTTAATAACTACAATGGGGCGTTATTTTCAAAATACATTGATGTGAGTAACAGCCCCATTTATGAAAAATACCGTGATGAAGGCATATACATAGCAGCCTTATTTTTCCAGAAGGATATGCAATCTAAAATATTGAGGGTTGATGTCCCTTTTATTAGAGATATAAAAGATATTAATAATGAGGTGGATAATAAAATTAAAATGGTTATCAAAGCGGTTAATGATTGGCAATATCCAGATCAGTATATTCCGCTTCCTGTTCAATTAGCGCATGAAAAATGTGCGATAAGAGAAGGTGCCGCTGAAGTGCTATACGAAGAAATATTAACAAAAAGCAGAAGTGTTGAACCTTCAGAGCAGCTTGCAATGATGCAATTGAGGTGAGGAAAATGGAAGAAAGGGAAAATATTGGAATCATTCTGAGCGGTGCAACTACAGGAGAGGCATCTTGCCAAATGCTTGAGGGAGCGGAAAGAGGAGGAGTTCACGAAGGGATGCTACTCTTGGTTAAACCAAGAGACAGAAAGCCAATTCTTGCCCGAGTCTCTAAAATAATACCGTATAATGCTTTTTATACTGAAGGCGATCCATGGAGTGAGGCTAGAAGAAAAGGGTTACCAATACCTGAAGATGTCGCAAGGCAGTACGAAGTATGCGAATTAGAACTGCTCATCGAGATTCCTCCAAGAGAAGTTAATTATCCTCCTTATCCTGGTGATTTTGTAGAAAAAATCGACCCGATGAAGCACGGCATGGATATTTTTGGAGTATCAAGAGGCGATCCAAAACACGTTTGGTATGCTTCATTAGCAGGATACAAGAATGCACCTGTGCCGTTAAATGTTGAAAATATTCCAATGCACATGGCTGTATTTGGTACAACCGGAAGCGGAAAGTCTTTTGATACTGGCGCATTGATTGAAAAATTGGCTGATGTACCGTTTGACGAAACCACTCACGTTCCTTTTCCTATGGTAATAATAGATGCCAATGGCGATTATTTAGACTATGTTAATTACTTTAAAAGAAATGGGACATTGGGACATGTTGGATGGATAAAGAGATTTGTTTTTCCGAAAATTTATTCACGTAGATTGGATATGCGTGAGGATTCTGAATATATATCCCCTATTGGAATAAATTTGGATGTGTTATCTAATAGGGAACTTGCGGAAACGATCATGATGTACTATAAAGGCGCTATTGAAGGTGCAGAACTTCAATTG
>JAODGF010000015.1 GCA_025464645.1 Methanosarcinales archaeon | reverse complement strand
CTTTCTATACCAGAAAAAACGAGGGAAGGCAGCTTGAAAATATATCGTGAAGCATGGGAGAAGGATTTGATTCATGGGCGTTCAATCGAGAAAATACTTGCAGCGTCTATGTACATGGCGTGTCGTAAGCATAATGTGCCAAGAACGCTTGACGAGATAGAAGATGCGACAAGAGTAGGAAGAAAGGATATAATAAAGACATGCAAGTTATTGGCAAGCCGGCTGGGTATGAGGCTTGCTCCAACATCTCCTCTGGAATATATAAGCAGATTTTGCGCTAAATTGAATTTGAAGAAGCATGTAGAGGAACGTGCAATGGAGATAGTGCAGAAGGCGTTAGAAAAGGATATAACAAGTGGGAGGGGTCCTACGGGCATAGCAGCATCGGCAATTTACATCGCAGCTATCTTATGCAACGATAGGAAGACCCAAAAAGAGGTTGCAGAGGCTACTGGCGTCACTGAAGTGACTTTACGTGTAAGATATAAAGAGATAGCGAGGGAATTAGGAATAAAAGTAGAGTAGATGGAGACAAAGAAATCCCAATGACAAATACTACCAAATCCCAAGTAAAAGCTCTCTTTTTTAAAGAAAGGTTTTTTGAGGTAATTCCTGCGATAGACCTTCGAGACGGAAGATGTGTTCAACTGAGGCAGGGTAAAAAAGAAGCAGTGATATTCTCCTCCGATGAGAATCCCGTACAAATAGCGAGGAAATGGGTTATGCTGGGTGCGACCCGGTTACACATAATTGACCTGGATGGTGCGTTTCAGGAGGAGAGGAACAATTTCGGGGTGATTAAAGATATAGCAGAATCGAAATGGGTAAAGGGAAAAGCAAAGATTCAGGTGGGTGGCGGAATCAGGTCTTACGAAACCGCAGTTACACTTCTTGAGCTTGGCGTAGATAGAGTAATATTTGGGACTGCTGCACTGAAGTCCCCGCACCTTATCGAAAGGATAGCAAGTGAGTTCTCTTCTGAAAGGGTGATGGTCGCACTGGATGTGAGAAAAGGAAAAGTCGCGATAGATGGATGGAGAGAAACAACGAGGTTGGATGCGAAGGACGCCGCGAAGGACGCAGAGAAAAGAGGTGCGGGTAGTTTGCTCTTCACGAACATAGACGTTGAAGGCTTGATGAAGGGCATAGAGCCGGAAATAATAGAGGAGTTCGTGAGTTCTGTGCACATTCCGGTAGTAATATCTGGTGGAGTAAGTAGTGTGGAAGACGTGATGCAGATAAGAGAAGCAGGAGCATGTGGAGTGGTGATAGGTAGCGCATTATATAAGGGTAAAATAGATTGGTATAGATGTCAGAGCTTAGCGGTTTAGAGGTTTAGATAATCTGCTTAACGTCACCAAGAAGCGCCGCCGACAGGACTCGAACCTGTGACAAGCCGGTTAACAGCCGGGCACTCTACCAACTGAGTTACGGCGGCAGGCATTCTACATTATTCTATTGTTATTTAATTTAAACCTTTAAATCAAAAAATCCCTAACATTTCTTCCTTGTCCACAGTGGCAACACAAACTACACTATCCGCACCACCGTAATATACATAGTATTTATCCCTTACCTCACATGCACCGCAGGTAAACACCACATTTGGTACCTCACCCCGTATTTCATAATCCGCTTCCGGCTCGAGAATGGGGTCTGGATGCCTGAACAAAATCTTTTCAGGCTCTTCCAGGCTCAGCATCGCGGCTCCCAATCGGTACACTTTATCCTCGTCAACGCCATGATACAGCAGCAGCCATCCCTTCTCCGTCTTTATTGGCGGAGCACCCGCACCAATCTTCTCGCTTTCCCAACTACCTTCTTCTTCGCTTGGTGCCATAATTTCCCGCTCGCCATACCACTCAGTTAAGTCGTTTGAGTACGCAATCCAGATACCCATACGCTCTCCTTCTCGTGTTGGTCTGTGAAGAAGCACGTATTTACCTCCTATCTTTTCAGGGAAGAGTACTGCATCTTTGTTATCCATCTCCGGCCACCATGCCTCAAATCGCTCCCAACTGATAAAGTTATCCGAGACTGCTAAACCTACACGTATTCCTCTCTCAGAATAAGCAGTATAAGTCATATAATAGCGGCTTTCAAGTTTTACCACGCGCGGGTCCTCACACCCACGTGGTTCCAGGATCAGTTTTGGCGTGAAAACGGGTTTGTCAAAACGAAAGAAGTTGAATCCATCCATACTCACCGCATAACCAATTCTTGAAATTCCATCCCTACCCACTCCTCGATAGAGGAGATGAAATAACCCTTCATCATAAACAACCGCGGGATTGAACACATCTTCCGACTCCCAGTCATTCTCCGGCTTGGGCTTCAATATTGGATTACCTTCGTAACGCCTCAACTTCATCCAATTACAACCCCCTCCCCTTCAATACCTCGGTAAAAACGTCTATGTATATCTCTGCTATCTTCTCCGCAGACCTTACATGTGTGTACACCTCTTCCGCTTCTATAACGTGCTTTGCGATACTCTCATCTTCACAAAAGTCAACCAATTTCCGGCACAGGTCCTCGGTATCGCTATAATAGACCACTTCATCCTTTAATGGCTGGAAGTACTCGGATTGCTGTGGTATAAAGATTGGGCAACCAGCACCTATCGCCTGAAAGATGGTTGCGGAAACCAGCCTGGGGTATTTGGCATGGTATTTATGGAAGATAACGGCATCCGAAGCAAATAGATACTCGTCAAACCGCTCTTCGGATAAAGCCCCCTCTTCTCGAACAATCATCCATGGCGGTGCCAACTCCCTCTCAAGCATCTCGTAGCCCGGATAAATCACGAATAATAAAATCGCTTTATACTTCAACTCCTCACACAGGTATCTCAGGTATGGACGAAATTCCCTCTGACAGAAAGAGAAGATTATCTTCTTGTCCTCGGGCAATCCAAGCCTTTTTCTGCTTTCATATTTGTCCCCACGCCTTACAGGGAAACAGGGAAAGGGGATGTACACTGCATCGGGATAAACATCGCGCAGAAAATCTTGCCGCTCATCAAAATAAATCACTTTATCCCAGGGAAGCTGATAAAACCACGCCTCCTTTGGTAACTTATTTTCGTGAACGACATGAACCGTTCGTGCACGCTCTCTAATCATCGGGAATATCTTTACGAGCTGTTCTACGGGGAGAGACTTTAAATCCTCCACGACAAAGATGTCAAATTCTGTCGTGAGAACGGGTCTTGGATCCAGAGAGTTTTTTCCAAAGCATCTTATTACGTAACGCTCATCTTTACCCGTAAGTTTATCTGCCTCAATCGCCTCCCTGAAAAAACTGAATACGGTCACCTTATGTCCCATCTCCAGCCACGCATTCACCAGTGCTTTTGCATGCACCGCAGCACCTGTTTCGTCATTCCAGTGTGTCATCACCGCGATCTTCATTTTTATACCCCCTCATCACCGCATATTATTAGCAATGGATTGAAGGCATTATATATAGTTTTCTATATTTGTTTGTTGCAGTCACAAGCCTTTATACAATTTTAGATGCTTGCGTACCGTCACGGGCCAGGAGGTTGCTCGGCGGTATCTTTCCGTTCTTTCAAGTATATAACGTTCAAATTCTTTGTCCTCGAAAATGCGAACTGCTGTTTTTGCAATCCCTGATGCGTTGTTTGGAAGTATAAGCAGTTCGTCACAAATATTTTTCAGTACTTCAAACTTCGGTATCCGGTAGGCAATAACAGGTTTCTTTGCTCCTATTGCGAGGTGAATAGAACCAGAAACAGACCTATCTTCGTGATAATGCGTGAACAAAGCAATATCCGACGCACCAAATATATATGGTATCTCCTCATTTGGAAAGAATTTATTGCGAAATATCACGTTTTCGGTAAGGTCGAGTTCTTTTATTTGCTTTCTGAGCTTTTTGACGTAATCCCTTGCTTTTTTTGGTGCGGTAGGTGGAACCTCACCCGCAATAAATAGATATGCATCTTCGACTTCTTTCCTTATCTCCCTCAGCACTTCAAGAGAAACGTCCAGACCTTTAAAGGTATTGACAAACCCAAATGCAGTAATTATCTTCCCCTTTTCCGGTAATTTTAGCCGCTTCCGCGAAATCTCCTTATCTACATTACTGAGCACTGTGCCATGAGGAATAATATGAATCTTCTTCGCTGGTATTCCAAGCCGCCTCAGTATCGCCTTCTGCGAATCGCGATGGACAATAACCTCGTCAGCAAGCTCGGCAATTCTCTTAGCGAATCTCTCGTCCACCTCTCCTCTTTCACAGAATTGACCCGGTCTTATACAATGGATAGTTATTATAGTCCTTTTTGCAGACAATCTATCGAGCAGCGTGGGCAGTCTGTCGTCAAAACCATAGATGGCGTATTCATGTTGAATATGGACCAGATCTGCGTCCTGCGTATTGCTGATGATTGGTTCTACATAATCTCCATTCCTATCCCAGCATGGGACGACCTCAAATCTCTTCTGGTTAACTGGCGCCGCATACTTCTCAGCAACCACCTTAATTTCCAATCCACGACTCACCTTTTGGAGCCCATGAATGAGATAATCCGTATAAGTGGCAATTCCACACTGCTGAGGAAGATAGGTTGATACGTATGCAACTTTCATCTTTAAATAGTTAAGTGGAGTTGAGAATAAAAAGGTTCCTTCATTTCAAAAACCATCTATGCTTTTGCTTCTGCTTATTCTTTATAAATAAAGAAGGCAAATGAATTGCGTAAGAACCATTCTCTTTTATCTTCATAATTATCCCCTTCCGCTCTAACAGCGCATCCAAATTGAGTTCATACACACCAGGACCCAAAATCCTTAAGCTCTCTATTCTCTCCCCTTCTAAGGGCACTTTATCCTCTATTTTTATCCTGTCCACCAAATCCGCTGCGCTTATGTCCTCTCCTTCCTTTATGTACAGAAAAAGATTCCCCCCACATTCCGGGCAACCTCTTAACATCTCTTTCGTTAGCTTTTCAAATTTCTTCCCGCATTTCAAACACTTGTGCATTGTTTGCTTATTTTAGTTCTGTGTTAATCCCGTAGTTTCAGATTGCAGAAATCATCGCACTTATCAAGTCCTTTTCCTTCTTTATCGTCCGCATTACCTTCGCAGGTCCTACCACGGTGAGCCGGGTCTTTCTTCTCAAATTTAAAAAACCTCTTTTTGCAGGATATCCACTCATCTCTATTCCCGGGAAATCTTCGTTCACCTCCGTCATCGTGAGCTCTATCAGTTTCATCTGCTCCTCTGGCGTCAGACCACCTTCCAGCACCACTATGTTCCCCGATTTTACGCCATCCAGCACAAATCTCAGCTTCTCCATCGAGCCCATTGAATTGATTTTGTCTTCCGATACCATGTCCATCTTTATTTCCATTTTACCCGAACCTCCTCGCCATTTCCTCATACAGCTCCTCCATATTCTCTCCTTTCAATG
>JAODGF010000116.1 GCA_025464645.1 Methanosarcinales archaeon | reverse complement strand
ATGATCAGTCGCCACAGGACAGTGAATACGCCCAATAAGGGAGCTGCTACCAATGCTGAATACAGAGATGCGAGACTGACTTCTGCTACGCCGCTGCTGCCAGGGGTCGTAGGGACTGCCACAATTATAAGCAGAATAAATTGTGCTGCGATTGAGTACATCCATACCGGGTCCGCACCGAAGCCAAGCAGTATGAGCGAGGGTATAGCAAACTCCGCGAGCCAGAATGCAAGCGTAAAAAGCAAAGCAAGCCCGATAGTGACTTTACCTTCACACTGAAATCTCCGTAGTGCATTATAAAAATTGTCCAGTTCGTGACCGACTTTTTCCTTCATCTCTTCCAGTCTTCTGTATTTTAGTTTTAACTTTGAAAACAAGAAGTCAATGAATTTCTTTCCCTTTTCTGGCTTCGCAAGACCATAGATTATAACTGCGATTCCTGCGCAGAGACAAGCGCCGATGAAAGTAAAGATTGTGCATAGAATAATATTCTGGGACAATACCGTTCTAAATAGCAGAAAACTTACTGCCGCGCCAATCGTGACTACTACAACATCCAATGCCCTTTCTCCAAAAACCACTGCGGTTCCGTCTCCCACGGTAAGCCCGTTTTTATTTAGCAGGTAAATTCTTACAGGTTCGCCACCGAATTGTGAAGGGGTGATGCATGCCGCGAAGTAACTCGCTAAAGTTATCTTCAGTGCTTTCAATAATTTCAAATCCTTCTCGCCTCCAACGAACTCGCTCATCAATTTTAGCCGTGAACTCCAGATTATCCAGGCTCCGAAATGCATTCCAATCGCAAATAACAGATATACTGGGCGAATTTCTGCAATGATATTATAGGTTTCCAGCGTTGTGGTTAATGAAAAAAGAGCGATTATAGTTACGATGCTTATTGCGAGAGATACTATTAGTAGTACTAATCTTCTGTGGCTATGGATACTCGTAATCATAAGAAAATAAATAAAGGAAAGAAAGATAAAATATGCATAAATAAGAAAAAATGTTAGAGAAATTAAGCAGTTCGCTGAAGGAAACGATTCGGAAGATAGCGAGAGCAAAGAGGATAGACAAGCAAATGGTTGATGAACTCGTGCGAGACATTCAGCGGGCTCTGATACTGGCGGATGTTAAGATTTCACTGGTAAAGGAGCTATCGAACCGCATAAGGGAACGCAGTCTGAAGGAGAAGCTCACGTTGAATCCGAGAGAGCATGTGATTAAGGTGGTATATGAGGAATTGATAAATATCATAGGGAGGGGCGTGGAGGTTCCTTTAGCTGCGCAGAAAATAATGATGGTGGGCTTGCATGGCTCGGGAAAGACATCTTCGTGTGCGAAACTTGCGAGATATTTTCAAAAGAAGGGGTTAAAGCCTGCGGTTATCTGCGCTGATGTGTATAGACCGGCAGCATCCGACCAGCTAAGGCAATTGTGTGACAAAATAGGCGTTCCCTTTTACGATGGTGCAACAAACCTACCTGATAGGAAAAAAAATGTGCTTGACATTGTGAAATCAGGCGTAAAAGAATTTGAGAAGTACGATGTGGAGATAATAGACACCGCGGGAAGGCATGCGCTGGAAGAGGACATGATAGAAGAGATAAGGGGTATAGAAAAGTCAATAAAGCCAGAGCAGCGATTTCTCGTGCTTGATGCGAGCATAGGGCAGCAGGCATCAGTGCAGGCTAAGGCTTTTGATGATGCGATTGGAATTACCGGTATTATCATAACCAAAATGGATGGAACCGCAAAGGGAGGAGGGGCGCTTTCTGCGGTCTCAGAAACAAATTCCGGAGTCGCATTTATAGGTACTGGAGAGAAGGTGGACGATTTTGAGAAATTTGAATCCGATGGTTTTATCTCCCGGTTGCTTGGAATGGGCGACATAAAGTCGTTGATAGAGATGGCGGAAGAGAGTTTAAAGCCAGAGGATGTGGACACCGATATCTTAAAGGGCAAATTTACGTTAAAGGATTTGTATAAGCAGTTAGAAGCGGTGAAGAAGATGGGACCGATGAAGAAAATAATGCAGATGCTGCCTTTAGGCGGGCTCGGGCTTAACATAGACTTTGACGACACGATGTATCAGGTTACAGAGGATAAACTGAAAAAATTCAAAGTGATGATGGATTCGATGACCGAGGAAGAGTTGACCGAGCCGAAGATAATAGATGGGTCAAGGCTGAAAAGAATAGCAAGAGGTTCCGGGACGAAAATTACAGAGGTAAACGAGCTGATAAAATACCATCGGATGATGCAAAAGATGATGAAAAGTCTGACATCAGGAAGAGGAGCCGGGAAAATACCGATGATGAAAGGGATGAAAATGCCAATGGGTAGAATGATGAAGAGGATGAAATAGATTCCCACTCTTTATTGAGCACGTTCGATCAAGTGGTTGTATTTTGAGATTAAAATTGAAAATACCTCTTTTATTACCTCTTTTCTTTTTTCAATATCCTCAACACTGTCTATTCTAAACTTCTTGAACTCTTTCAGTAATTCTTTTGCAACTTCTGATTTATGTATCCAGAAGCAATCAGAACAGTCCCAGATACGCCCGCCTTCCTTCTTCTTCATCCATTCACCGCCGGTTCGCTCATCTTCACAGGGATAAAAAGGGCAGAAACACCATGTGCAATCCTGACCTGAAAAATGGCAAGGGTAATATTCACACATCTCGTCGCTTCCGACAAGCTTCTTTTCTTCCATTACTTTTTTCAGGTGTTCATAAGCAAGTGGATGCATGTTCGGTAATTATTCTTCATACTGGCTAATCTCGCCTAAATTTTGTTCTGTTTTTCCTCCCTGCTTTTATTAACTTATAATAGAGTATATTTAAATTTAAAAATCGAGTTAAAAATCACCAGATTTTTAGACAGTGCCAAATTACTTTATGTTTTATGTTTCTCACCGTTGAAAATACTCGATAAACCTCCTCCTGACTCATTACAACCGGAAGCAGAGATTGTAATCCTTTCTCCGTCTTTTCTGATCTCCATCATTTCTTATACCACCATACGAAATTCTTTGTCACCTCAGACATCTTATCCATTTGTTATCTTTTCTCTGAATGGCTTATCAATCCAGCAGACCGCTGGTTTTCCACTACATTTAATCCTTCATCTATCATTTCAAATGTAAGAGAGAGATCCAATCTAAGTTCGTCTGCTATCTCAGATGCATACACTTTATTCTTCCCCTTTATGTAAAATTTGATGTTATTCTGAAGGCAGCGAAACAAAGAAGATTAGGGATAAAAAATAAATGGTGCCAAGCGAAAAAGAACAAAGAAAAATAAAAGCCCAGTGGACTGCGTATTACACCGCAAAATCCAACTGAGCATACACCTGCCGGTCCTTAAAGTACCGCAACGACATCGCACCCGAAGGGCAATAAGAAGCGCAGCTTCCGCATCCTATGCAGCCATCACCGACCTTCGCAACCTTCTTCGTCCCGCCTACCACCGTCGCCACACCGAAAGTAACCACCGGGACCGGTTCCTCCGTCAGCTCTATCGCCTCAACCGGACACATATCCACACACACGCCGCACCCAGAACATATCAGCTCATCCACCACGGAAGTCACCGCGGGTGTTTCGAGGAAATCCTTCGCCAGCAGCACGCACGCCCTCGACGCTGCTGCACTGCTCATCGCTAAGCACTCGTCTATCATTGCTGGATAAACCGCAGAACCACAGATGAACACGCCCTCATTCACCGTGTCAACCGGTGTTAATACCATCTTCGGGCGCTCCTGCTCCTCCATAAAGAACCCGTTTTTCAACGGAATCATAAGCATCCTGCTCAGTCGCTCGTTCTCCTCCGCAGGCATTGTCGGTGTGCTAAGCACCACCAAATCCGGCTTTATCTGTATCTCATCGTTAAATATCACGTCATAGACCGAAACAATCCCGGCTTCGTATTTCGGCGGCTTATCCTTATCGTATCTGAGGAATATCACACCTTTTTCTCTCGCTTCTTTATACAGCACTTCCCACTTTCCGTATGTTTTTATGTCCTGATACAGCACGAATACATTCGCATCCGGGTTCTTCTCTTTCGCTCTTAACGCACCATCCACCACTTCGATCCCGCTGTACTTTGCATCTACCCCTTCTCCGGGTACATCTTGAATCAGCACGATTGTATTGGCATCCACTTTACCTGTTAGCATGCGTCCAAATTCGCTCACCGTTACCACGTTCTTCTCTTTTCCATATCCATAGTATCCTTCAGGCACGAATTCCCTTGCTCCAGTTGCGATTATACAGGCGCCAAATTCTATCTCTTCATCCACTCCTTCTCCGGTTATCCTCGCTTTGAATGACCCCGCCCTTCCACGAATATCCTCCTCCTTTGCATTCGTGTACACTTTTATTCGCTCGTTACTCGTTACTTTCTCAACAAACTCATTCAAAACGTCTGCCGCCTGCTCTCCACTTTGTAACTCCGGGATTGCTCTCAAACCACCGCCCAGCTCTGGTTCTTTCTCCACTAAATATACTTCATACCCTGCATCTGCAATCCCAAGCGCAGCATTCATCCCGGATACACCGCCGCCGATGACCAGTGCCTTCGGTATCACCGGATATCTCTCAACAGGTATCTCTTCAAGATACTTCGCGCGTTCTACCGCCATTCTTAGCATATCCACCGCGGCTTCTGTTGCTTCTTTCGGCTCGTTCACCCACGCACATTGTTCGCGCAGATTCACGAACTCAAGTAAATAAGGGTTTAAACCTGCCCTCGCGCATGCATCCCTGACCATATCCTCATACTCTCGCGGTGAACATCCTGCAAATACTATCCTGTTCAAACCCTGGTCCACTATTCCACTTTCCAGCGCTTCCACCGCCTCTTTCATCGTGTTCGTCTCGCTGTTCACAAAAACGACTTCTTTCAGTTCTTTCACTTGCTCCGCAACCGCAGGTATATCCATCGCCTTCGATACTTCGCCATCACAGCCACAGATAAAGATGCCTATCTTGGGCTCTTCACCCACTTCAATAAATTTATACTCTGCCTGCCCGGGAATTGGCTCCGTGCGCTGTGAAAGCCCAGCAGCCTTTAATGCTGCACCACTCGCCTGTGCTACGCTCTCCCTTACCTTCATCGGTCCAGTTGCCGTTCCAGAAGCGAAAATCCCCGGAACACTTGTTTCCAGTGGGTTCGTGATGCTCGTCTCGATATATCCGTATTTATCGGTTTTCACGCCCGTTATCTCTGCAAGCTTGCTTAACGTTTTCGATGGCAGCAAACCCATTGCGAGAACCACCATATCAAGGTCTAATTGTTCTATCGTGCCTTTCTCAAGGTTCTCATACTTAACCGTCAGGGCTCCTTCTTCCGGAATCACCTCTGGAACCCGTGACCTTATATATTTTACACCGTATTTGTCCTTTAACTCCGCCACCAATTCTTCATCTTTCCCAAATACCCTTATATCCATGTAGAAGATGTAAACCTCCGTGTCAGGGAATCTCTCTTTCACTACCCACGCCTCTTTCGCCGTGTAAGCACAGCACGCCGTAGAGCATATCTCGTTCTCCTGGCATCTTGACCCAACGCACTGGATGAATCCTATCCTTTTCACTCGCTTTCCATCCGATGGTCTTAGCAGTTCCCCTGTCTCACTCGCAGTAGCAGCCCTGAGAATGCCTTCAAAATCCAACGAAGAAACGACATCCGGACTCCCAAATCCATAACTCTTCGCTACTTCGGGAATATCGTAACCTGGCGCTAACACCACGCTCTCCACTTCTACTTCCTTACCCGAGGACACTTTCAGCTTGAAATTACCGGCTGAGCCTGATAAACTCTCTAACTCGCTTGACAGCATCAGTTCTATGTTTGGATGATTCTTCACCTTAACCACGTATGGCGATAGCCCGGTCCTGCATTCTGCAAGCTCCGCCATCTTTCCTCCCAGCTCTGCGTTCTTCTCTATCAAATGTACTTTATAACCCGCATCTGCAAGGTCAAGAGCTGCTGTAATGCCTGCAACTCCTCCTCCAACAACTGCTATTCCCATTTCTCACACCACCTTCCCAACTATTTCTTTCGTATCTACGGCAGCTTTATCCAAACCGAGCTTTTTTGAGTCTATTCCCAGCGCGAGACCCAACAACTGCGTGATATAAATAACCGGCATGCCTATCTCGATATTTAACGCTTTTTCTATATCTGGCTGCTTCGCATCCAGCATCATGCCGCACAGTGGACAGGCGAGTACAATACAATCAGCACCTGCACGTTTCGCCGCTTCCAATACTTTCCTCGCCATCTCAAATGCTATGTCCGCTCTTGTCATCATCAGCGGACCGCCACAGCACTTTGTCTTCATGTAGCTAAAATCCACACATTCTCCACCTATCAACTCTATCAACTGGTCCATCAAAATCGGGTCGTCAGGGTCATCAAAAGCTGTTACCGGCGGTCTTCCTAGATAGCAGCCATAATACGGCGCTGCCTTTATGCTCACTTTCTTCTCGATTTTACTCTTCAATTCCTCCATTCCTATTTCATTTACGAACACATCCAGTACATGTCTTGCCTTTATCCCACCTTTATAGTCCAGCGAGCCATCTATGTCACGCATCTTTGCACGTAAACTCTCATCATCCTTTAGTGCTATGTTGCTCCTCTCTAAATTGTAATAACATATACTGCACGGCGTTACGATGTCCAGACCCTCTTTCTCGGCAATCGCAAGATTTCTCGCATTTAACGCATAAACCAGCATTGGATTCTCGGCTTCCGCAGCACCGCAACAGTTCCAGTCTTCCACTTCCGCCAGTTCAATCCCTAATTTCTCGAACACTGCCTTTGTTGACATATCCTGATCCACTGCGGTACCAGCCGAAGGACAGCCAGGATAGTATGCCAATTTTTTCCCGTTCATTTCAATCACCTATTTTCTCAAATATCTTCTTCACTTCGCCAGTTCTCTTTATCTTCTCCGGGAACATTGCTTTCGGTCCCATCTTCCCCTTCTTAAACATACGCATCCCGAAATCCTTGTAATCTTTCATCATTGCGCGCATACCCTTGATAAAAGACCCTTCCTTCTTCGGGTAATACTCCTTCGCCAGTCCTATATCATAGAGCCGCCCGTACTTTTCCAACTGATGCAGAAAAGCCTTATCAAAGAGTGGTCTGGGACTCTCTATCTTCAATTTGCCCGCTTCTTCTTCTTTCTCCGCTATCCGCCTTATCGCACTCAGCACATCGCTAACCACTACATCTTGCGGGCATCGAGCCGTGCACGTTTGACAGATAAGACAAATCCACAAGTCCGGATTTGACAATACTTCCTCTCGCATGCCCAATAAACTCATCTGGATAATCTTCCTCGGATTGTAACTGGGAACGATTTCCGTGATCGGGCATCCCAACGTACAGGTACTGCACTGGAAACATGCCGCAAGGTGCTCCCCTCCAGGCTCATTCATTATCTCGTTCCTGAAGTTCGGGTCCAACTCCCATGTTTTTATCGGCATTTTATTTTGTTCTTGTACTTACCTTAATTTGTCTTCTAATTCCTCCTCTTCGTAAGTAACGAACGGCAGTGGCTCTTCAACATCCTTCCCAGGCACGTACTCGAAAATTTCCTGCACCTTCTTCGCAATCACCGGATAAAATCTCGTCAATGGGATGTCCTTCGGACAGGCATCCTCGCAGGCACCACACCCAACACATGTCGTGCTGACATGGTAAACGCGCGTGAGATGGTACATTAATTGATTTGCAGGCACCGCTATTGCACCTCTTAGCTCGGCTAAGTTCAATAAATCACCGCCAACAGGGTTTCCTAAGGGCTGGTCGAAGAAACATTCCTTGCAGTAGCATACCGGACACATATCCCGGCAGTTCTTGCATACGATGCAATCTCTCAAAAACTCCTCTAACTCTTCCACGCTACTTGCCTTTGGCAGTTCCTCCTCCTTCTTCTTCGCATCCGCTGCAATTTTCTCTTTCTCCTCTTGCCTCTCTATCTCCTTATCTTCCAGCGATAGTTCCAACGCAGACAATGCCTCTATGCCCATATCCGTTATTCCCGCAACCAGCACTTTCTCGCCGTCCACTCTCGCAATACCGATGTCTCCAACGTCTGCAAACCGGTTGTCACATATCTCACAAGCTTCTCTTATCGCAATCCCTTTCCCTTTCAGTTCCTCTATCTTCGCACTGTCCACCCAGTCGCCTATCTCCCCATAGTGGTCTGCATAATCCTGATTCTTGTACGTACCAGAACAATCCACGCTTATCAGAAGCACACTCTCCTTGTCCATCTGTCTCAACTTTATCAATTCTACCGCCGCCCTTATCTCACATGGCTTTGCCACAATTCCTATTTTCTCCGGTATCGTCCATCCCTTCACGATATTCGCGGCATTCACACTAAATGAAGGAGCAAATATAGCAGGCACTGGCGGTTCTATCCTGTCCTTGTCTGTTGCCATCATATATGCCACATTATTTCCTACCTTATGTGGCAATATCAGGCAATCCACAGCTTTCTTATCGAGCAATCCCTTAAATAACCCTTCCAAATCCTCATATTTTAACTCTGTTCCTTTCATAGTATCTTACCTCTCATTGGATTAGGTCCCAATTTCTTTATGTCCTCCGCCATTTCCTTCATAATCCTCGCAAACTTATCCCCCTCGGATGCACTGCACCATTCTGCCCTGACCCGGTTATCCAGCCCGAACTGCTTCAGAATCGTCCTTATTGCCGCTATCCTGCGTCTGGCATAGAAGTTCCCTTTTATATAATGACACTCCCCCGGATGACAACCCCCAATGAACACTGCGTCTGCACCATTTAACAGCACTTTGAGCACAAACATCGGATCTAACCTCCCTGAGCACATAAGTCTTATTAGCCGAACATTCGGCGGGTATTTCTTACGTGATGTCCCTGCAAGGTCTGCGCCGGCATAAGTACACCAATTACAGGTAAATCCGATTATTTTCGGCTCAAATTCCCCCTTCGCTTCTTCTCCCATTTTTTCCTTTTTCACTCCCTTATTTTCTTTGAATTTCTCTGCCTCTAATAATATTCCCCTTTCTCTTTTTTCCATATATAAATTTTTCGATATTTTCATGATTGCAGAACATACCTCTTTTTTAAAAAATAGAAGTTTTGAGCAGATACGGAAGGGAGATAGAAGGCATTGTGAAAAAAATGAAGACCGAACTGAACTGGGAGGAGATATGGGAATATAAGCGAAAGCAGCGAATGAAACCACTGAGGATTACTTACGACACCCTGTTCCGATCGGCTATCTAAACCAGGGTCGCCAACTCTATCGCATCGGTGGGGCAGTGGTCAACGCAAGCCCTGCAAAACTCCGGTGGTTCAAATGCTCTCTTACACTTCTTCGCATCCACTAACCTCACTTTTCCTCCTTCTACACTCAAAACCAGCTCATCCCCGTACCTTCCTCCTTTGCCGTATATCACTTCCTCGTTCATCCTGTTCTCATCGCACACAACGACACAGATTCCACAGCCTATGCATTTCTCATCTTCTATTATCAATCCCGCAAGTTCTTCTTCCATAATTTTCTTAACTTAATTAAATTTTTCCGTTAATTTTATATACTATCATTTTATCTTTTTAATTGATGACGCGAAGAAAAGTTAAGGAGCAAGGTTTGAGAGAATTGGGCACCGTGCTTCATATCTTAGATGATGAATTGATTGTAAAGGGAAGAAGGATAAAAGTAGAGCGTATAATTAATTCCGTAGTTGTAACAGCGGAGAAAAGGAGGATCGGAAAAGTTTACGATGTCTTTGGTCCTGTTAACCAGCCTTATATTGGTATAAAGGCATTCGAGGGTGTAAAAGAAGAGGAGATAAAGAGGCTTGCAAATAAAAACATATT
>JAODGF010000115.1 GCA_025464645.1 Methanosarcinales archaeon | reverse complement strand
GAAAATGCCCACTATAAAGGTGAAAGCGTTGCTAAAAGGAAAGGAAAGCTTCTCAATTTAGAGCTGGAGCAGATACAATCTCCTTTATCTTCTCCTCCCCTTCCTTCGGACCTCGCATAATCAACAAATCGCCTTCCTTTATCTTTGTATCTCCTGCTGGATTATATACCCATTTGCCATCTTTCCTACGAATTGCCAGTATAAACATTCCAGTTCGGGTCTCTATACTCAACTCCTTCAACGTCTTCTCAAATATCTCCTCGTTCCTCACATCCAGTTTCAATATTACCTCATCCGATTCTTTTATAGAAGCATAAAAAACCGGGTGCAACTGAATATCACGGAGCACCACGTCTGCAATCTCATACGCGGCGTCCGATATTATTTCAGAAGAAATAGCAACGTGCAGCAAACCTCTAAGCTCGTCAAAAGTGCTTTTTTGTGTTATCCCCCTTGCTGCTTCCAGCACCAAAATCTCCAAATCATCTTTCATCCGGTCCATTGACTCTTCCAAATCCCTTACTTCCTCTGCTATTTCCCTGCTGTCAAACATGACCGCGGAGTAAGATAGACCAACCATCAGCTCAGATATGTTCTTCATATCTGCTATGAGGTCAGCTATTTCTTCGGTTATCCTTCTTCTTTCTCTTGCAACTTCCCTCGCCTTCTCCTTGTATTCCTTACCGGTTGCCATTTTGCAGAAGACCGGGATACCTTCTGTTGGACCGGAAGTGATAATCAAGTCGTCCTCCCTCAATCTCTCGTTTTCATCCGGTGAATATATCCATTTAGAGTCCCTCTTTATTGCCAGTACACTCATTCCTGTTTCTGTCTCGAGCTTTAATTCCTCCAGCGTTTTGTCCTTCAACACCGATGCCGGCTTTATCCTCACATTTATCACCGCTTCTTCAAAATCCCCCTGGTCGATATATCGAGTTATATCTACGTACTCCGCTATTTTTGCTATATCCCCCGCGGCATTAGATATTTTCTCCGCTGCCGATGCCATTTGCAATATTGCGGAGAATTCAATTGCATCCTCTAAGTTCCTCGCACCTAACATTATCGCTATTCTCACTTTATATAGCAGCGAATGCATCTTTTCCTCTAATTTAAATACCTCTTTCGCTATCTCCGGGTTACTATACAGGACCGCGGAATAAGCGAGGTCTAACATCGAGTCCGAGATGTCTTTCATCTCCACGAGCACATCCTTTACGTTAAAAGCACCAGCCTCTAACATGTTCTTATCCTCTCTTCTAACCATCTCTTCGCACTATTAAGCGCATCAGGGTCTGCGGATAGGAGTTTTAGACGCAATTTGTAACTTCTTCCCTCCCCTTCCCTATCTACGTATGGATAAGACCCTATCTTTACATCTGCAAACTCTTTTACCGCTTCATTCAGCACATCCAATATCTCATGTTCTGATTTATCAGTCATTATCCACCCTTCTTTTCTTATTCCTCTATCGTCACGAAAAAACGAAGCAATGCCATCAAACATGCCCCTCATCTCTTCGGGTACTCCGGGCAACACGATAATGTTATCAACCCAGAAACCGGGAGCAACACCGATTGGATTCGCTATAATCTCTGACCCTTCGGGCATATCTGCCATTTTTAATAGGGAGCCACTTATCCCGTATCTCTCTATCAACGCCCTCTCCGCTTCGCTGTTCCTTTCCAACTCTTTACTTACACCCTTTGCTACTCCTTCCCTTGTTACATCGTCATGCGTTGGACCTAACCCGCCCATGACAAAAACAAAATCCGAATGGCAGCTTTTTATCACTTCGCTTATCGCTTCCACGTCATCACCTACTACCATTATCTTCTCAACGGCAACTCCTTGTGTCGAGAGCCTCTTTGCAAGCCATGTAGAATTGGTATCTACAACGTCCCCGCTTAATATCTCATTCCCAACGCTTATTATTGTAGCGTTCTTGCCTTTCATAGCGCTAAAACTTTTTGCACTCTATTTTAGAATTATTCTTTCACTTTGATAAACTTTTTGGTTTAAGGTTATATCTATATCAGCACCCAAATTGCGTATATCCTCAAAAAATGAAGGATAAGAAACTTCAGCACATTCTGCTCCTTCTATAACTGTTTCTCCACCGGCGGAAAGAGCAGCAATAGACAAAGCCATTGCTAACCTATGGTCATCATGCGAAAATACTTTCGCAGCTTTTAATTCTCTCCCTTCTATTAACAACCCATCTTCCTGCTCTTCTATTCTCACACCCATTTTTCTCAACTCTTCAGTCAAAAACCGCAATCTATCGGTCTCTTTATATCTCAGATGAGCAACCCCTGTTATCTCTGTCGTGCCTTCAGCCACAGCGCCCAATACCGCAATTGTCGGAACTAAGTCCGGGTTCTCTCGCATGTTCACCTTTATGCCTCTTAATCCTGCTTCTTTTATCCCTTTTACTTCTACAATTCCTCTTCTCTCATCCCATCTTATGTCCGCTCCCATATCGTTCAATATTTCCACTATTCTGGAATCACCCTGTGCCGAAGGGAACAAATTACTAATTTTTAATTCAGAATCCGTGAGTGTGGCACCCGCTAAGAGATAAGAAGAGGATGAAAAATCACCTGGCACTGTAAACCTTCGTAACTCGTATCTTTTTCCTCCTTCTATCTGGAAGGAATAACCATTAGAGGAGCGAGAAAAAGGGACTTCTACCCCTGCTTTCTCTAATATCTCTGTGGTCATTATCATATAAGGCACAGAGGTAAGATTTCTCGCCACAATATAAGAATTCCTCTCTGCAAGCGGGCATGCAATGAGCAGAGCGGAGATGAATTGTGAGCTGATGGAAGCATTCATGGTTGTTCTTCCGCCTTTTAGCTTGCCTTTTACCACTATTGGTGCGGTTCCATCTCCTTTTGTCGAAAAAGCCTCTGAGCCAAGGTCATTCAGGGATTTCAACAAAGGAGAATTTGGTCTCTTTCTTAACGACGAATCACCAGTTAGAACAGTAGCGCCATCGCATAAAGAAGAAATAGCGATGAAGAATCTTAAGGTAGTGCCGGAGTTTTCGGCGTTTATCACATCTTCGGGTGTCCCTGGTTTTCCTTCTGTGCCTTCTATCGTTATTTTTCGCGATTTCTTATCGTAATCTACAACTGCTCCAAAGGATTTAGCGGCGTTAATCGTGGCTTTTGTATCTTCGGAGATAAGTGGATAAAGAATGTCACTTTTCTCCCCCAGTGAAGCTATTGCAATGGCTCTATGCGTGTAGCTTTTAGAAGGTGGTGCAATTATCTCGCCTTTTATCCTCGACTTTCGCACTATTGCGTTCATGCGTCTCTTTTTCTATTATAAAAAGACCTTGCTCTAAGAAAAAGTCACTCTGCATGTTTAAAAAATCACCTGTGATATTAGCGAAGCTGCATTTTTTAATTTTTATATTTCAAGCTTTGATATGTGATTATGATAGAAAAACTGACAATTGAGAATTACAAGAGCTTTGGAGATAAGACAGAGATAGAACTTGGCAAGTTTAATGTGTTAGTGGGGCCAAACAACAGTGGAAAAAGTAATTTCCTCGACCTCCTTTCTTTTGTTTCGGAATTAATAGGAATTTCGAGTATAACGGATGCTTTAAATAAAAGAGGTGGCTATAAATCGGTTGTTTTTAACGGTGAAGAAGATAGGGACATCTGCTTATCCATAGAAACTAAAGGGGAGAAAGAAGAGAGGATTAAATATGGAGTTCGTATTGGGAAGATGGAAGAAAATCCGGTAGAAGAATATCTTACGTTGGGTGAGAAAGACCTTATAAAAGGAGAGAGAGGAAAAGGACAATTTTGGAATCACAAAAAAGGGAAATATGAAGAATTTAAGCAGCCTAATTACCTATACTCAGGCTATTTAAATCGTAATTCCAAAGAACTTATTCATCCTTCACAGTTAAAATTTGGAGAATTCCTGGAGGGAACGGAGATTTACAATTTCGAACTTTCTAAGCTGAGGGAGAGAAAAAGCATAAGTGGGGAGGCATGCCTCAACAAAGATGGGAGTAATCTCTCTCAGGTGATACATTATCTCAGAAATAAAGACAGAGAGGCATACGCAGAGTTTGAAGATACGTTAAAAGCTGCTGTTCCTGAGGTTAAATACTTAGAAACGCCTCCAACAACTAGAGGTGAGGCTAACTTAGAAATAGTAGAAAGGGATTTAGAAAAAAGAATAGACCTTTCAGAAATGTCAGACGGGATGCTGTGGCTGTTGGCTCACATTTACGTGTTTATGTCGCCGAAATCTCCTCCTTTGGTATGTTTTGAGGAACCTGAAAGTTACATCCATCCAAGAGTGCTTGAGTTATTAGTTGATGTATTCAAATCAGTGAAAAATCAAGTGATAGTAACCACACACAATCCTTTCTTTGTAGATTTAGTTGTTCCTGAGGATTTAATTATATTTGAGAAGAAAGAGGGTAAAACGACTTGTAGAAAGATAGAGAATCCAGAGGAAATGAAAGAGCGTGTGATAAAGGATATACCGCTTGGCGAAGTATGGTGTTCGGGAGAGATAGGCGGTGTGCCATAAAGTGGTAGGTGTGATAGTGGAAGGGGAATCAGATGAAAAGGTATTGAAAGAGATTTTCTCAAAATATGGATTAAACGCCGAATTTAGGCAAGCTCGTGGATTTAATGCAAAGAAATTTAATTCTCTTGGAAGACGTCTCAAGGAATCGGGCTGTGGAAAAGTGATTATTCTAAGGGATACGGAGTGTAAGAAGAAAGAAGATAGACGTGAAGAACTAAGAGACAAGATTAACGAGCTTGAAAAGGGGATAGAGGTCTGTTTCGCACAGTGCGCGTTAGAAGCGTGGCTGTTAGCTGATGAAAAAGCGGTAGAAGGAGTAGAGGGGAAGGAGGTCAAAGAGATCCCTGAACCGGAATCGCTTAAAGACCCTAAAGAAGTGATGAAAGACATCTTCAGGAAAGCTCGTGGATTTAAATTAGGATACAACGCCCCCCGACATGCCCCAAAGATAGCTCACGAGATGGATATCGGTAAACTGGAGCAGAAGTGCGACAGCTTCAGAGAAATGATAAATATTGCGAGAGACTGATTTCAGTCACATAAGATGAAATTTTCGCTCTTGAACGAAGAGGATGATCTTATCGGATATTTGAGATTCTTCAAAAGTAAACGCATCTGTTTTATTGATGTAACATGACGGACTTATTCTTGCCGTTGCTTCTACTCTTTGCTTTTTCAATCTTCGGCGTGCTGTTAGGCACGACAACAGGGCTTGTTCCAGGCTTTCACCCGAATAATGTCGCCTTTATCCTTCTCTCCATCTCACCTGTGATATTAGCGAAGCTGCATTTTTTGACCGCTATTGTTCCTTCTGAAACCATTCTTGTCCTTGTTGCTTCTACCATACTCGCTGCATCAGTAGCGCACACCTTCTTGAGTTTCATACCCGCGGCATTCATAGGAGCCCCGGAAGGCGACACGGCACTTTGTTTGTTGCCAGCGCATCACTTGCTTTTGGAGGGCAGAGCCTACGAAGCAACGGTTCTGTCTGCGATAGGCAGTTTTGGCGCTGTTATTTTCTCTTTTCTTTTTCTCATCCCCTTCTATTTCGTTTTTTCCACTCTTCAATTCTACGAAATCATTCAAAGCCAGATGCTTTATATACTCATTGGAATATCGGCGTTACTCATACTCACAGAGAGTTTCAATGAAAGGATGGAAGTATACCAGGCAATTCTTCTTTCCTCCTTTGTATTTATGCTCTCTGGATTGTTCGGCTATGTGATACTGAACATGCCGGTGCACTCACCATTCTTTTTTCGTTCTTCCATGCTTTTCCCCGCACTTACCGGTTTATTTGGACTTTCTACCATCTTATTTTCGCTGCTTTACACCCCGGAGATACCGGAGCAAAGACTGGAAGAGCCGGAGATGGAAATAGGAGAGACTACTAAATCCGTTATCTCTGGGTCGGTTTTTGGCTCCATGGTTAGCTTCCTACCGGGCATCACTTCTGCACATGCAACCGTGATGGCAATGCTTGCAAGAAGGAACAGGCAGCCAGAAGAGGTAATCACGACTTTGAGTGGTGTTAACACCTCAAATGTTATTTTCTGCCTGGCAACGCTATTTCTTATCTCCCGTGCGAGAAGCGGAGCAACAATGGCAATAAGCAACCTCTTACAGGTTCAACCATGGACGATGGTCATTCCGCCTTCGACATTGATATACTTGCTAATCGCGGTGTTGATTGCATCTGCATTCTCCTTTTTCATCACGAAATATGTAGGAAAGCAATTCTCACGGCTATTTGTGAAGATACCGTATCGAAAGATGCTTATATCAATTGCAGTTTTCCTTTCTGTGCTTGTTTTCCTCTTTACTGGTTTTTTAGGCTTGCTGGTTCTTTTCATAGCTGCTTGTATAGGTCTTATCCCCATCTATTTCGGCGTGCGGAGGAGTAACTGCATGGGCGTTATTCTACTACCGATAATCGTGATGCTGTGTTGGCATTAACCGTTTTAGGTTATTGTCTTTTCATCGGAAAAGAGACCAAGGAGTATTTCATCCGAGGCACGAGCGAGGATAATATCATTAGCGTGCTCAAAACCAAAAGATTATGATTACGCCTCCGAATTCTGGACAAATCGGGCTTTGACGAAACATATACGAGAGAATTGTACCGAACAAAGCTTTCCAGAGTTATCACGGCTTTCTGGAGGGACCGTCTCAAAGATATTGAGTAAAAGCAGTATCAAACCCCATAAAATATCTGGATATATTGAACGCCGTGATCTTGAGTTTGAAATCAGGAGTGTGGCGGTTCTCCACACCTATAAACAGGTAGAAGTTCTACGAGAGAAGACAGATAATGGAGAAGACCTACTAACTGCATATATCTCCTATGATGAAAAGCCAGGAATACCGGCAATAGGAAACGTTGCCCTGGATTTACCGCCGGTGTCTGGTCTGTATCCAAGTATAAGCCGAGATTATGAGTATAAACGGTATGGAACGCTCTCTCTACTGGCAATCGCAGAACTGCTTTAAAATATATTTAGAAAGGGAACTAAAGAATGTAAAATCTATTTCT
>JAODGF010000114.1 GCA_025464645.1 Methanosarcinales archaeon | reverse complement strand
CAAATAACAAAAGGGAAAGAAAGAGAGGATTTATCTCCTCCCTTTTCGCTACTCTACTTGCAAAAGGCGCAACTGCCGCCAGAACTGCCTATATCTGCTGCCATACTGTTCTTCTCGTATAGCTTCGACCAGCACTCCTGACAGACCATAATGCGCCCAAGTTCTTTGTGGTCCGCTTCCATTCTACTTCCCTCTTTTCCACACAGTTCGCATTTACCCATTTTGTCTTACCTCCTGTTTCTACCTCCTTAATTCTTCCAATCTCTTCTTTATCTGCTCTAACTGGTCGCCAAGCATCTTCGCCTGCGATTCAAGCATAGAAATCTCCTGTTCTTTTGGCATTGTCGGCATGCCCATTGGTGTTGGTGCAACAGGCGCGCCTGCTGGTGCTTGCTGCTGTATCCAGGAACTGAACTGCGGCATCTGTCCTGTTTGGGCGAGATACTGTGCACCGGGCGGCATTCCCGTTGGGCTTCTTCCTATCCAGCCCGGGGAGTATCCAAACCGCATCCAGCCGGGCAAACCAGTCAGATAATACATGTTTCTCCATCTATTTCCACCCATTTTTTTCTTTTCACCTCCTAACAAACTTTTTACGGTCTTGTCATTTTAGACCCGCATTTCGGGCAAGTTTGCTGGTAGCATGACACCCCTGTTTGGTGTGGCATCGTATATCCGCAATTGGGACACCGGCATTCTCCACCGGGACCCAATCCGCTGCCACCCCCTCTCCCTTGCCCTCGACCTCCTCGTCCTATTCCTTGACCTCTTCCTCCTCCTCTTCCCATGCCACTCATTTTATCTTATCCACCTCCCGTAGGAATACGGATGGCCATAAGATGGCACTGGAGATAGCCCAGGGGCTATGGGTCCATACATTCCAGTCCACCACCCTCTGGGAAGCCATGGGAAGTTCCTGCAAAATAGATATGGGTTGCCCATCCCCACACCTCTCCTTGGTCCAAAGCCAGACCAAAAACCTCTTCCAAATCCTGCTCCTCTTCCTCTTGCCATTTTCTTATCACCTCTTTTTTCTTTTGTCTATCCCTTCTTAATTACAACTAATGCCTGTGCATCTCACAGGCATCTTTATCTGAGGCTTCGTGAAGCAAGCCTGCCTGGAAAGCTTTTAATGCGTCTTTCACTGTTATTCCTGTCGAAGTTAAACCTACATATACTTCAATTCCAAACTGTTCAAACATGTTTATTGCTCGTGGTCCCAATCCAGAGCAGAGCACAACCTCTATACCCTCCTCTGACAAAATCTCAGGTGCAACTTTGAAGCCGCCAAAGTGCTCACCACTGTTTGGCAACACTTTCACCTCGTTTGTGCTCATATCAACCACGGTGAAAGTTGGTGCTCTCCCAAAGTGCTCGCTTACCGTTTCCTCCAATCCCCTATCTCCTAAGGTTGGAATTCCTACCTTCATCTTTTCTTCCTCCTCTCCTTCTCTGCTATCCCCGCTTCCTTCTTCTCTTTCATCAACCTGTGTATCAAATCCACACCAGACTTGTCCATTGGCTTTGCTTCTATATAGCCACGCTCCAGAGCACCTTCAAATACCTCCTTCCCGAAATCCGTACGTACTATAACTGATGACTTACCTTCGGGTGTGCCGTTATTTCCAACACTTATGTCGGAAAACAGCCCGGTGAAATCTTCACATACCCGGCATCCATCTCGCTTATACTCTCCTATCTCATCTATTCCCGTACTTAATAGCTCTTCCTTTCCTGCATATACGTGCAGAACATCCTCGCTAATCTGCAATTTCGTCACCTTACTTATGTCAATACCCCGCTTTTGTTCCAGATACCCCTTCATTAGTTTTTCATACGAATAACAGCCGAGACAAAACAGCCCTATTCTCAACCTTATATGGGATGAGAAGTTATGCGCATTATGCGTCTCTCTTCCTACAACAAACATCTTTTCATATGATGCCATATCGCACGGTGTTCCTACCAGAGCGACACTCCACAGGTCGTATTTCAAAATAGCATCTGCTATACCGGTAAGTGCCGCGGCAGGCGTATATTTGCTACCTGCACTCCGTATCAATCCTGCCTTATCCATCGCCACTCGCACCTCTGGTTTCCATTCACCTTTATCTGCTACTGTTATACAGCCTTCCACTATCGCATCATCAAGGGCATAGGCTAATAGCGAAGTAACTGCACCTCCATCCTGGCAAGCCTTTCTTACCTCCTCGTCTGTGCTGACAACTTCATACATCTCCTCAAATCCTTCCCTCAATGCGGGTTTCTCTACCCTCGGGCATTGATAATAACAGTAACCACAATCCGGTGGACACTGCTGCCCTTCTCTTATCACCGGTCTTTCTTCAGAAAAGTCTACGTTGAGATACCCGTAATCGAGCAACCTACACGTAGCGACACAGCCACCACAAAGCGCGCATTTACCCTTTTCTATCACTTCTCTCTCCAAATCCCTAAAATCTCTTTTCTCTTCCATTTTTTTCTCCTCTTCTTCTTTGATAAATAATCAGGAATTTTTGTAAATTTTTTGCGCTCTTACTCCCATGTAATTTCCCTTACCACCGATAAAGTCTTCTCCGCCTCATCGAATGATTTAACTCTGTACTTTACTTTGCCTCCATCCATAGATGTAATTCTCTCAAGATTTCTTTCTGCCTCGGTGTCAGAAGATGCTATTTTCTCCTCCGGTGCTACTTCTTCATTTTCGCTACCATATATCGCTATTTTACACCTCTTCTCAAGTTCCAGTTTTATCACCTCATCAATGCTCAAAAGCTCTCCTTCCTTTATTTCCATTTGCTCTCACCTTCTTTCACTTTCTTTAAACTTGTAATATTTACTTTAGTTTTTATTTAAATTAATAGGCACATATTGATAACAAAACAATGACGAGGTTAATGGTTCCGCATCCGGGGCATTTCCCTGCTTTGAAGGAGATAATAGAAGTCAAAGAGGCAGAGGACCTGAAAGAGGTAGAGGAAGTTTTCATGGGTGGCTCCCCAGAAGTAATGGGAAGTGGGAGAGGTGTGCTGCATGCACCACTTATTGATGAGATAAGAGAACAAACCGAATATGCACATCAGCACGGCGTAAAAATGAACATTGCAATGAATTCCACGTGTCTTGGAGGTCATCACCTCACCTTCGAGGGCTATAAGATGCTCGAATGGTATTTTGGCGAGCTGAACAAAGCAGGTGTTGACGGTGTTATAGTAGCGGAGCCATACCTTGTGGAGCTGTTGCGAGATTTCCCGATGAAGACCATTGTATCCGTTTTATCTTATGTTGATGCGCCGCAACGTGCTAAATTCTTTGAAGACCTCGGCGCGGAGGTAATAACCGTGGATACGAACATAAACAGGCATTTCGAGCTGTTGAAAGGGATAGTGAAGGCGGTTAACTGCGACATAAGGGTGATAGTGAATGAAGGTTGTCTTTACAGGTGCCCGTTCAGGTATTTTCATTACAATCTCGCATCGCATCTAAGCAGTTTAAATCAACCTCACTCTCCTCTTTTTGCTCCGGACTTCTACTTTGATAAGTGCATAAACATCCGCCTGAGAGACCCCGTACAGATAATAAAGTCGGCTTGGATAAGACCGGAGGACATAAAGGAATACGAAGCGATAGGAATAAAGAGCTTTAAACTTTCCGGAAGGACAAAGGCGGTGAACTGGATAATAGAATGTATGAGGGCGTATTCTCACAGGGCGTTCAAAGGGAACCTGCTTGAAATCTTAGATTGCCCTCAAATGCTCAGGTATATGTTTTATATAGATAACGAAAAGCTTGAGGGGAGTATAGAACAATGGAAGAACTGCAAAAAAAATTGCAATGAATGTGGATATTGTGCTGCACTTACAAAGGAGGTATTAACCTATCTCAAATGAGAGTAATAGTTCCGCATCCGGGGCATTTCTCCGCACTGAAGGAGATAATAGAGTATAAGGAAGCGAAGGGATTAAAAGAAGTGGAAGAGGTTTACATGGCTGGGTCGCCAGACGTGTTGGGCAGCGGTAGAGCGACGCTACACGCAGCGCTTATTGAAGAGATAAAAGAGCAAACCGCTTATGCGCATCAGCACCACGTAAAGATGAATGTCGTGATGAATCCATCTTGCCTTGGTGGCTATCACCTGACCTTCGAGGGCTATAAGATGTTTGAGTGGTACTTTGGGGAATTGACCAAGGCGGGTGTTGATGGTGTTACCGTGGCAGAGCCGTATCTAATTGAGCTTTCGAGGGATTTTTCGATGGAAACGGTTGTTTCATGCGTGGCACATGTGGATTCACCGCAGCGTGCTGAATTCTTTGAGGACCTCGGCGCGGACACAATCACCGTAGATACAAACATAAACAGAAACTTTGACATCCTGGAAGCGATACTGAGAGCGGTGGACTGCGACATCAGGGTAATTGTGAACGAAGCATGTCTTTATAAGTGCCCATTTCGATATTCACATTTCAACCTCTTCTCACACATAACCACCCCCCGGGCTTCTTTCATGAATGCACGGGCTCCTCTGAACACTTTTGGCGACTACTATTTTGATAAGTGCATATCTATTCGCGTGAGAGACCCATCGCAGATCATAAGGTCGCCGTGGATAAGACCAGAAGACATGAAAGAATACGAGGCAATAGGCATAGAAAATTTCAAGATTGCAGGGAGAGCAAATGCGGTGAACTGGATAATAAATTGCATGCAGGCATATTCTCAGCGCTCGTTCAAAGGGAACCTGCTTGAGCTTCTCGATTGCCCTTCAGAACTTAGATATATATTCCACGTGGATAATGAGCTCCTGGAAGGGTGCATAAAACAATGGAAGGGGTGCAAAAAGATATGCGATGAATGCAGATATTGCGATGAGCTAACGAGTAAGGTATTGAAGGTGAAGAAATGATTCATAAAGATGAAGAAAGAAATAAGCGAAGGTAGGAGAAAGTTGGAGGAGGAGCTGAGGACTCTGATAGGAAACATATTCGTGCCGGAGGCTAAGGTGTTCGGGATGGTATGCGGCTGTATCGGTTTCGCCGCCGATCTCAGGGGATTGCAGAGCGATGATGTAGCGGTGTTCAAAGAAAAGATAGCCGCGATACTGGAAGGGATAAGTAAATCCGTAGGTGTAGAGCCGGAGTTTGTGTATGCGAGGAAGCTACCGGGGAGCGAAGAAGTGGTTACGCTCACTGCGAGGGAACTGTGCGAGCGGTGCAGAAGAGAATTTGCAGGCTCTAAAGCTGCTCCGAGACCTGATATAGTGGTGTTAAAGAAAAAGAAGTGAAGAGAATAGAAATAGCATTGTTATGGGATAAAGATACCCTATTCAGGGGGTATCTAATAGACAGAGGGTTTACTTGCGAGGTAGTAATGCCCAATACGTTATCTGCTCCTTTCTTTTCTCTTACAGGCTATAAGTTAGTGATAGTGCCGGCGGGTTTTGGGAATGAGTTATATTCAGGTATGCTAAAAGCGCTAAGAGCAAACAGCGAGCTTATAAAAGATTTTGTAAAAGCAGGAGGGGCTCTTTTAGTATCTGGTGCGCTTTCAAACAAGAACGCATACAATTGGCTTCCGATAAAAATAGAATATGTGGTGGAGAAGAGGATGGTGAGAATAGTGGTGGTAAAGGAGCATAAAGCGGCAGGAATAGTGGAAAAGGAAGAATGCATGTGTGATGGCTACTTTACGGGGATAGGAGCGGATGGAGAAGTAATATTAAGGGAAAAGGATAAAGATGGACACGCGATTTTAGTAGTCGCGGAATATGGAGCAGGGGAGATTGTTGCTACAACTATTCATGAATATCCATCTGAAAGGTTTATTGCGTATTGTGTAGAGGGAGCAGGAGTTAGATAGAGAAGAACTCATGAATGAAAGTAAATTATGGAAAAATTGTAATTGCAGGCACAATCAAGAACAGAATTATGTTTATAATACCGTGTGAGATGCTTATTCCGTATATTGACCCCGTTTTCTCTCGCACTATTGAAAAGATAAAGCCAATAGAAAAAGCAAGCATGCAATCCAAAAGCGCGAGGTTACCAACGTGAAGCACGCTGAAAATCGCGGATACAAAAAGAATCCCCCACCATTTGTCTATCAATTTTATTACGCTATATTGAAGCAAACCCCGGAATACCAGCTCCTCTAAGAAACCGGTGCATATAATGAAAATTAGCGATGCAGCGATAAAATCCGCTGTTCCTACCTCTAATCCCGGTAAAGGGGCAGGCTTCAATATTCGATATTCCAATATGCCAGCAGGGACGGCAAGGAGAATCACGCCTGCTTCAACCGGTATGTGTTTCAACTTTGGTGAGTAAAGCCCAACATCTTTTGCGCGTAGCCCTTGCACCCACATGCAGGTTAGGAGTGCAATAAATACTGGAATGGCAATAAGTATGAACCAGGAAATCCGGCTGAAGTGAATAAGTGGCATAGATAAGCTCAGTATTCGGATAAGTGGGACGAGAACAAGAGCCATAAGAAATGCAGATAAATTTTTATCCTTATCTGATTCCAAAGCGGAATGAAAAAGCAGTACGAACAGGATGACCGTATGCAATGCAATACCTGCTTTTGGATTGTGGATTGTCAGCAGCTCTGCACATGCAACCAAAAGCAAGTAAGCT
>JAODGF010000113.1 GCA_025464645.1 Methanosarcinales archaeon | reverse complement strand
ACCTCTTCTGGCGATGAAAACATTTTTTTACCTCCGTTCTAATATATCCCTAAATTTATATCGAAGTATTTCGTCCAAATTCCTCATATCTTCAGGCTCTATGCTTCTCAAATCCAGATGAGCTTGCCTATACTGCCTTTCTTTCACTTCTCTTGCCCTTCTATACCACTCTTCATTCGTCAAACCCCAGTATTCCACATATATATTCCATCGTGGCAAGAACCAATCGCAATACATCAATCTATTAACCGGAACCCTTCTTTCAACCTCATGTCCTCCTATCCTGTCCCTGTTCCGATGAAACCAATCATCAATCCTTACCTCCTCGGAAGACCTCAAAAGATGTGTATCCTCAGCTTGGATTGTCCTTGGCATTTCTTCTAAAAAGCTCCTTAAACGATGTAAGTTGAAGCACTCTTCGCAGTATCTATCCATATATCTGAACTCTCCCATATTTCTACCACACTCCTCGCATCTCATAGTAAAATCATAACCACTAATATGCTCCCTCGCCACATAACCTACCCTCCTGATATGCTCATAAAGTTTTCTATATATCTTTACCCCATCAAAAAGTTCTCTGCTTCCTATAATTATTAACTTCTCCTTTGCTCTCGAAACCGCAACATTCAAAAGGTTTCTACTCGCCCCCCCTTCTAATAAATATCCAAAGTCACTGCTTCCACCCCTCCAGTATTTAGTAGTTGCATAAATGATAATACTTTTCTCATGACCTTGAAATGCATGCACCGATCCACATTCAATATCTGGTATTTCTTCTTCAATTCTATCTATTTGTGCCCTATACGGAGATATTATGGCGATATGCTCTTTTATTTCATCACCATAAAACTCCTTGAACTTTTTGATTATGTTTTTAATAAATATTATCTCACCAAAAGAATATGCTGAATAATTGCTGTCATAATCGGTCCAGAATCTTCTGGGAAAACATATCAGCGGATATTGATTGCTTATAATGCTATTATTCTGGCATGCACTCAATTTTTCCTCAATTTCTATCTCTGCAGGTGTATTCAAAAGCCCTTTATAGAAGGCAGAACTCACAAAATCCGCTATCTCCTCTCTCATCCTGTATTGTGACTTCAGCATGATTATTTGATTCTCACGGTAGTCGTTTCTGAGGAATTTTGCAAAAATACTCAGCCTAAGTGTCGGGTTTAGCTCGATAAACTCTCTGACTTCGGGTGTCCTTTCTCCTAAAATAGGCGGAAGCTGTTCGGGATCACCCAGTAATATGAACTTCTTGCCTTTCAAAAATGGAATCACAGCACCGGGCAAATCTATTGCTCCTGATTCGTCCATTATAACAAGATCAAACTCAATGTTGTCAAATAATTTATCGGCTGCTCTGAGATTTGTTGTCGCAATAATTTGATTCTCTTTAAGAACGGTTATCTTTGCTTTTTCTATTTTTTCCTCTTTTTCTTGCTGCATTTTCTTCTTCATGGCTTTGATTTTGTCATTTATCCCACTGACTGAATTTCTTAGTTCTTCAATTATACTAAACAAAGAACTGCGTCTCCGTTCTATTCTTTTCAAATCAACCTCTTTTTGCCTCTTAGCACTTTGTTTTTCACTTAAATTATCATATAAGCCATGCAATTCGGGATTTTCTCTTTTTAAATTTAAAGCCTCTTTATTATATTTTAACCTGTTATGAGCAAGCAAATCCAGTTTTGCTTTTAGTTTCCCCTGTTTCCTTTCTTTTCCATTAATATTTTCCGACAGCTTTCTTTGATTTTCCGTGAAGGTGCTTATTTCTCCTTCTTTGTTCCTTCGCTCCTTCTTTTTCTCAATTATTTCCTGTTTTAGACCGCTTAAATCATTTTGAAGTCCCGCAATCTCTATTTGCTCTCTTTCTCGTTCTTTTAACTTCTCTCCTCGGATTGACTCTAATTCTCCATGACTTCTTCTTGGAAGTTGTAACTCGTGTATTTCTCGTTCATATTTCTTGTATAGGCTTTCACGCTCAAATCTTCTTCTTTCCAAAAAAGCTGAAATTTTATTTTTCTTTTTGAACTTCAAATAACGGATAATTATGTAAATAATATCTCCGATCTCTTTTTCTTTCTCCTTCGCTTCATGCAATCGTCTTTCATTTTCGGATATATTATCATTTAACCTACGAATGTGGCTCTCTATTGTTTTTACCCCTTCTTTAGTTTCTCTTTCTCTCGTCTGAAGATTATTAAGTTTTTCTCTATGATTCTGCAAATCTCTATCAATTCGTTCTATCTCCTTTTCAAGGTGGATTTTAAGTAAAGAACGTTCCTTTTCGCTTATTTGCTTTTTAATGTACTCTATTTCAGTGTCCAAATTCTCTATTTCGCTTTTAATACGTTCTTTCTCCTCTTCAGTTTGTTCTCTCTCTCTATAATTTGAGTTTAGTTTGCCCTCTTTTTCCTCCTTCTCTCGTTCTAATGGAAGAATCAATCGTCTTAACTTTTCTACTACCTCCTCTTCTATACTCTTTCTTTTCTTTTTTAGTTGTTCCTCGAAGAGCGCATCTTTATATCTTCTATCTTCGCTAAGTGTTGAATCACCAAACCGAACAATGCTAAACCTGTTGAATAATTTCTTTACCACATTATCTACCGCTCTGTTCGTGTAACTGCACACCAATATCGGATTGCTATTCTCATGTAATCTGATATAATTACGCACGATTTCTGGGACAATTGTTGTCTTTCCAGTGCCAGGCGGACCCCAGATGAGATATACGTCTCTTACACCGACTGCATACTCAACAGCTTGTTTTTGCTCTCTATTCAAATTTTCTTCAAATATACATTCGCTTTGAGTGCCTCCTGAAAACTCCCTTGCTCTAAATAGCAAAAGCCTCTTATCGAGGAAATCATCTTCTCTTAATTGCTGTAATCCCCATTTTTCTCGTTTTATGATGTTACTCGTATCCACTTTGATTGCTCCTTCTTCAATACGCTCTTCATTTAACTCCTCTATCCTCAATCTCACCTGATTTGTTCTTAAATCAACGATGCTACAGGAATATTCTCCTCTTCTAAATTCAAAGTTATATCCACCTCGAATCTGCTCCAATTTTTTGTATTCTCTTCGCTTTATGCTAAAAACATACACTTCTTCACGAGAATTAAATCTACCATTAGTGAGGGTGATTTTAGCGGTAAATGGATGTTGTAACTGCCGATCCATCAATCCGATATAAATATCCTGTTCATCAATTCCGTTCATTTTCTTCTGCTTTTCGCGAGAGCCTCGCTTCACTCATTTATATACCTGTATTATCTTAAATACAACATAAGAGGTATTGAAAATGGCATTAATTAAAGCAAGTTTGAAAGGATAGACTATTCTATTATATCCCTAAGAAAAAAGAAAGAAGGGGATCTTCCGGAGTTTGGATAGCTGAACATTCACTCCCCCGAGGTCGCATATATCTCATAAGGCATTATCTTCTTATTTACCTTCTTCTTACCCCTCAACTTACTTACGAGGTCGGCGGCTTTCTCCTTCTTCTCGCGCTTCTTCACCCGCTCCAATATAGTTGCCATCTCTTTCTCTTTCTCACCACCGCTGTATTCCTTCTCTTCCTCTTTTACATATCCCTCTTCCTCTTCTATTTCCTCTTCTTCCCCTTCCATTCCTTCCAAAACCATTACATCCACTTTCACTCAGCCCCCTTATAAAAATATTTTTCTTTATAAGACATAGAATTTTCCACCACTAATAAATCACCTTATCAGGATATAGCCTTTTCGCTGCTGATAAAATCTCCTCTATTTCTCTTCCTTCTATCATTCCCGTCCATATCTCTTTCTTATTCAACATAAACGGCTCATCCAGCATTATTTTCGCTTCGTTAAGCACCATCGTCGACCAGCTCACACTCTTCACATGTGACCCATATCTTTTCAACAGTTCAGCCTTGAAAAATTCTCTCGTCTGCTCCGGTGCATTACTCAACGCATATTTTACCCTACCTGATAATGAAGACCAATCAACCTGCGGCAATTCGCGCTTTGCGAACGCCAGCGACTCCTTCGGATTGAAAAGGCAACTGCTTTTCAGACTTTCTTCTTCCTCCCTGAAATAGTACAGCACGCTTTCGTCCAGCAATGCATACTGGTTACATATGCTTATCCCTTCAGAGGCGCTTTTCGGCTCGTAATTCACAAGCAATGCCAATTTCGTCACCCAGTCTATCCCATCCACATAATTTTCGAGCTTACGAGCTTCCAGCTTCTCCATCACTTCCTTTAAACCTCTCCTACCTATTTCCGCCCATTTCCCTTCTTCTTCTCCCATCTCCTCGTACATCTTCTCTATTGCTTCGAGATAAAATAGGAGAATGGAAACAGCATCTGTTCTCCTCCCGTTCTTCAATTTTATCTTCCATTCGCATTCCTGCGTATCTAATGCTATTTCCTTGAACGCTCTCACCGGGTCTTCCATCTCCGGCGCATCATCCAGGAACCCCGATTCAAATGCACAAATTACCATTGCTTGCGCAATATCACGTAAGAAAATTGCGTATTCGGAACGAAGTGCTTCGTAATGTATATCGTGCAGTCGCCAGTATTTACGTGCGGCATGAGGCTGGTCTCTCGTGTTTAAGATACCTCTGCCAACGGTGGTGGAAAGAGAAGATTTTTGAACCACAAACATCGCTCTTGGTGAAATGACGAACTTCACTCCCTCTTTTCCAATGGTCTTCCCGGAAACGACATCGCCAGACCCTGTGAACAGTATTCTCGTAACAACCCAGGGTATTAGCGCTTTTTCTACACGACTCCAATCCTCACAGGCTTCCCTTTTTGTTATTATATTCCCATGTGTAGCGTATGTATTGGTCTTTACTTTTTCCCCTTTTCCTATATGTACTCCGCTGCCCGCAGCACTACTACCCGTGCGACTGAAGAAATTGGCGACATTATTTTTATGTATAACCACTTTTTTCTTTAAAGCCCTGCTCGCCTCTCTTGACCCTATAAAAGCGTATATCTCCGATGCTTTATCGTATGCCACGGCATCAAAGGGGTTATTGTAAGAAGGCGTTGATATTTCAAGATGACCCATATCATTATAAATCCGGCAGCCATTTTCACCAAACGAAGACGCTATTCTCGATTCGTGCGCTTCCTGTGATACTTCGGTAGCAGTGTCCCACTTCACATCGCGTGAAAATCTTCTTCTTTTTAAACCTTGAATCGCAGCGTTAACGAGCAATGAGGGATTTAAACCCGCTTTTGCACTCACTGGATATTCCTGCTCCACCCCTCTTATCTTACCCTCTGTCCCTGCCCCAACTCCCTTCCTCCTCTCTCTCATTATCCTTTATTATGAATTTTGTTTATAACATTTTTTTCGTCTCATTCTGCACCTCCCTAATTCAACAATGGTTACCGCATTCTCTAACTCTTTTACATCAAGAGAAGATAGAAATTCTCGCTTTGTGTTCCGGTGCAATGGTTTACCAGACCAAGATTTTGCCGTTTACTCCCTCCTCTTTACCCTTATTATACCACTTCTTCCTCTTCCTTGCTCTTCTTCTCTGCCCTGCTTATCTCTTCCACCTGCTCCTCTATCCTGTCCTCATCCCATCCATCCAGTTCATCAAATCTATAAGTTTTGTTATTGGAATACAGCAAATAGTCTAAATAAGGATTCCTGACGATTCTGTTTCTTATTTCGCGGCTTATCTCCTCCTCCCAGCCTCTTATGTCTTCTTCCTCCGCCAGGAGTCGCACAAGAACTTGCCTTGTCGCCTCACCTCTCCTCCTCTCACGTAAAAACACCACCACCGCGCTCGGCATCCTCGCAAGTTCCGGATACCTTTCAAATAGCCTTGAATATTCTTCACCACTTGGTCTGCCCATATCTATTTTTATCTTTGGCTCCCGGTTTATCGTTATCTTATTCCAGCTCAGTGCTGCATTCTCAAATTCTGATGCGAGTCTTACCCTCAGCTCTGCTCTGGAATTCTTCGGTGGAAATAACAATGCTTCTCCTATCTCCTCTTCCGTTAGTACCCGCTCCACCCCTATCCTATCCGCTACGCGCTCGTATAAGTCATAATCACAAAGATTGGTGAAATCAAACGAAGCTGCTATCTCTTTCTCCACGCGCTCATCCATCATGTAGATGCTCCGGTAATCAAATTTACCCTTTGATGTGTATTCATATTCAAAATCATCTATTTCATTCTTTATCACCCATAACTTCATCACCCATTCCAAACGTCGCATCACGTATGGGTCCTCAAGCAACCCCTGCCTGAACTTATCACAAAGCCTCTTGAACGTGTCTAAAACGTATTTGTCCCAGTAAGATACCTCGCGTTCCTCAAACAAGTCCTCAATCACCGCAAGATAATTAGCCTCAAGGTAATCAATCGCTAACTCAGTCCTCCCATTCGATAACTTTATTCGCCAATCGCCTTCGGTATTCGCCGAGATGTCTTTAAATGTTTGGAGTGGATTCCAGATTTCCTCTACATGCGAGAGCTTCCCGGTTTCTATGGCATCCAATACATAGGATGTGAGAGCATTATTGAGCAGCCGCGTAACCTCAGACCGAACACCCTCACCTGAGGTAATATGCACACGGTATTTATCCTTTGTACTCAACGGCTCGTCACGCGTGGATAATATTGGCCACTGAGAAGGAGATTCAGTGAGAACCCGCTTCGAGACCATTGCTTTAGGTGAAATCACATATCTCAACCCTTCTTTTTCCGCTATAAATCCGCCTGCACCAAAGAATATCTTCCGAAGCACCAGGAATGGTATGAGCAGATTCTCTTTGCCCACAAATTTCCTCCTTTCTACCAGGTATGATTCGTGCGTGCCCCTGCTATATCTTTTGTCTATCTCCACATTTGCTTTCCAGCATTGGATATATGCGGAGTCATTCCCTCTTTTCCTCAACTTCTTCCTGTATCTTTCGTTTGCTTGCTCCACGCCTATCTGCATGTATAACTCCGCCGCTTTGTCATATTTCAGCACCTCAAAGGCGTTTCTGCATTCAGGTGTGGCTATCTCTAAGTGACCTCCGGTGCAGATGTAAATCCGGGAGCCATTTCTCAAAAACCCGTCGTTCCTCCTCCGTAACTTCGAACATATTGCGTCCATTCCATCAAAAAAGGTATAATTCTCAAGTGCATGAATCACCTCATCTACATGATAAAATCGCGCATATCGGTATAAGCCCGGCGATTCTGAACTTATGCCCACTCTAAATTCGTGCTCCAACCCTTGCCACTTGTTCAAATCCGCGTTTCCCATTTTACTTCAAAAATGCATTCCTGTTTCTTCTTCTGGCATTCCCTCATACCCTGATGCTAATATCTCCTCTGCTCTTCGCTGCACGAACTTGTCAAAGCCCTCTTTCAGGTGCCTCATGTTCACTCCTATTTCTTCTACACGTTTGTACCGCTTCTGCAGCTCTTCCGTCTTGCTTCCTGCATCCAGTATCGCGGCGATTCCTTCCTTATCCCACATTCTCCTCATATCCTCGTTGTTGATGATTCCTTTTTTAAGCATCAGCAATGTCCTCTCCTCTAATGCCTTATCCCTCGCATAGTTGAATATCTGCGCTATAAACCTCCCGGTTATCGTATCTGCTCTCTTTATCCGCCCTATTTCCGTCTCAACGTACTTATCACTGTACATGTAGCCAATAATCTCTTTCACCAGATGCGACCTCGCCTCTTCTTCTCCTCCTTCTTCCTTTATCAGGTAGTGGTCAATAGGAATCTTTTTTGCATAGATAGAGGCAATGGAATGCGCAGCTTCCTTATCAGGCTTTGGAACCTCAATTATCTTGTCAAATCTCGCTCTGAATGCGGAATCTATGAGGTACAATCTGTTCGTTGCTCCTACTACCGTAAGGTGTGGATGGAGAGCATGGAAACCTTCCAGCAGGTCCAGCAGTTGCCCGGTGACTCTCTCAGGTGCTCCAGAAGAGCCCGTGTACATGCCCCTTTCCTGTGCTAACGCATCTATCTCGTCAAAGAAGATTACACCATAGTCATTTTCTCCTTCTTCCAATTTAGCGTTCGCTGCCTCAAACACCATTCGCACATTCTTCTCTGATTCCCCAAGCCACATGCTGAAAAGTTCCCCCGCGCCTACCTTCACAAATTCACAGTTTGGTAATGCCGATGCCAATGCCTTTGCACACATCGTTTTACCGCATCCGGGAGGACCGTACATTAATATTCTCCGAGAAGATTCTCCATATTTTGTGTAATCATCGGGATTTATCATCGGAAGAATAATGCTCTTTATCAATTCTTGTTTTATCTCCTTTAAGCCACCTATGTCATTAAAGCTTACTCCTGGATTCTTTGTGACCTCGTAACGCGAAATTTCTTTTGCCTTGTAACACTTCTTTATGTCAAACGTGCCTGGAAGAAGCCCGACTTTCATCCCCTCTTTTACCTTTTCCTTTTCTTCTTCGCTTAGCCTTTTGAATAGCCTACCACGTCCTTTCCCGGTTGATATTTCTCCAACCCATCCATCGTCGTCCTTCCTTAACTCCTCTATCTCCCCCACCTCTAAATCTACCATCCTATTATACACCTTTGTGATGCCTATGGTGAATCCACTGGGGTTATTTCTGTCGGGGATGCGTCCGATGAAGACATATTTGCCTTCCTTCAACTCTTCTATTTCCTTCCCGGTAAGCGTTCCGTAAGGTAAAGCCTTTAATGCACCATTCAAATTCACAATGGCGCCTTCTTCAGTTTTCTCTACTACGAATCCAAGGTCCAGAGGCGGCGACCGCGATTTTGACACAAGTTTCTCCAAATCCGCTTTATACGCTTCTGTCTCCTCGTATTTCCTCATCAACCGCCTATAATCACTCTCTAACCGTTCATACTCGTATCTTGGAATATAGTCTCCTCTTTCTTCCATTTTCAATCCCCTTTAATAAATAAGAATTGATTTTATAAAAATGCAATGCCTCGCCATTGTTTTTATATAATTATATTTACAATATATAGAATTATAAGATGAAAGAAGAGAAGAGGAAAATACAGCTCACGGGAGGTTCTACACTCACCATATCGCTTCCTATAAAGTGGGCGAGAGAAGCGGGCATAAAGCAGGGAGATGAACTGTCTTTAATTCAACGTGCTGACAATTCTCTCCTCATAACACCGGAGAAGAAGGAAGGAAAGCAGTTAAAATCCGCGGAACTCGAACTCTCAGAACTCGAAAGCTTTGAGGACAACTTCAGGTATCTTATCGCTCATTACCTCGTTGGATACGACCTCATAAAGCTTTTATCACCCAGCGGCTTCGAGGCTGAAGAAAGGAAGCGGATAAAGGAGGAGGTGAGAAAGAGGTTGATAGGTATGGAAGTTGTTGGAGAGTCGTCAAAGGAAATAGTACTCCAGAGCTTTTTGAAATACGAGGATTTTACGCT
>JAODGF010000112.1 GCA_025464645.1 Methanosarcinales archaeon | reverse complement strand
AAGCGTATGAAGAAACGGTGGTGAGCTAAAAATGAGTGGAGAAAAAATAGGCTGGAAAGATTTGGAAATCGGTGCTGTGGTTACAGAGCCTGGAAGTGCATCGGCGTATAAAACAGGTGATTGGCGCTCGGAGAGACCAGTGCGAGAGAATGAGCGGTGCATAAAATGCGGGATATGTTATATCTACTGCCCGGAGGCGTGCATTGAGGAGACTGAAGATGGTTTTTTTGAAGCCGACTTGTATTATTGCAAGGGATGTGGAATCTGCGCACATGAGTGCCCGCGAGGCGTAATAACGATGGTTGAGGAGGTGGAGGAATAGGGAATTTTACGATTTGACAATACCATTACTTTGCCCCCGACTCTTCGCAACTCCGTTGCTCGCTTTAACAGCGGGTATGCTGTTCGCTATCGCTCACCCAAACCCTTATGGGCTTCGCATACCCGCAAAACGTTATATAAATGCTCACTACGCTCATAAATAATTCGGAGAAAGACAATGGATGAAGAATTTTATTGATGCGAGAAATGGTTCAAGAGTACTAGATGTAGCAACTGGAGAGCAGATACTATTTAGATTTTATAAAATCTTACCTTGAAGCATTACTCAGAAAATCAGGAATTGAGACAGAGAAGGAACGTTCAGTCTGAATTTTACAAATTTTTCAGGTTTCACCTCGCGAACCTGATGAACTCCTCCAACTTTTTTGCAGCCCTCTCATCCTCCAATATACCCGTTGCAATTTCAAACCCTTCTCCTATGCTTCTCGCTTCATCGGCGGCAAAAATAGCTGCTGCGGCATTCAGTAAGACAACATCTCGCTTTGCTCCCTCCTCCTTACAATTCAACACATCCCTCAATATTCTTGCACTCTCTTTCCTATCCCCACCGGCAATTTTTTCTGGCGACGCTCTTTCCACACCAAAATCCTCCGGGGTTATGAAATAAGTCTTTATCGCTCTGTTACTCAATTGCGATACTTTTGTCTTCCCGCATACCGAAACCTCATCCACTCCCGGCTCTCCATGCACCACCAGCGCCTTCTTCAGACCTAAGATGCGAAGTACCTTCGCCATAAGCTCGGTAAGCTCGGCATGGTAAACGCCAATGAGCTGATGCGATGCATTTGCGGGATTCGTTAACGGACCCAGGATATTAAAAACTGTCCTCATCCCCAGCTTCTGCCGCACTTCCATCACGTTCTTCATCGCTTGATGGTGCAGCGGTGCGAACATGAACCCAATACCTATTTTCTCTATGCATTCTTCTATCCTGCGAGGCGGTAAAGCCAGGTTCACACCCAGTTCCTCTATTACATCTGCACTACCGCACTTTGACGTTACTGACCTGTTGCCATGCTTCGCCACAGGAACCACGCAAGCGGAGATAAAAGCCGCAGTGGTAGAGATATTGAATGTTTCTATCGCATCGCCACCTGTCCCGCATACATCCACGCTCTTCTCCACTTTCGGATTGATTTTTAATGCGAGCTCTCGCATCACGCGTGCGAACGCTGCTATTTCTTCCTCTGTCTCGCCTTTCATTCTTAAAGAAGCTAAAAAAGCAGCAGTTTGTATATTACCCGCTTCTCCGCTCATTATTGCTTGCATCGCGTTTCCCGCTTCTTCTGCACTCAGATCCTTTCTATCCACAATTTTGCCGAGATAATTTTCAAGCATTTTTAAACTTTTCTTTTAAAAAGAAACCTTTATTTAAGAATTATAGCTTATATATTTTATATTTATCTTTCTGTATTTGGCGTTAGTTAGTGGATGGGATGGAGTAGCATGGAAGAAAAAGAAGGAGAAGGAATAACTTTTGAGGATGCAATGAAAAGGTTGGAGAGCATAGTAGAAATGCTGGGAGAAGGAAATCTATCCTTAGACGAGTCACTGAAGATGTTCGAGGAGGGGATGGAGCTGTGCAAGTTTTGCAATAAGAAGTTAGACGAGGCGGAATATAAAGTGGAGAAGTTGATGGAGCGCGAGGGAGGCGAGATAAGCGTGGAGGAATTTGGAGCGGGGGCGTGAGATTGGTTTTTATACTTATACATATTCCACCTCACCATTAGAATATATCTTTGCAGACGCTTTACGTGCTGCCCAGCACTGGAAATTTATTGCTACGGGCAAACTTGTTATGTGCGTATCCGCAGTTTCTATATGCACGCAAAGGGCAGTTGTTTTTCCTCCTAAGCCCATGGGTCCTATACCGGTATTGTTCACCGTGTCGAGTAGTTCCGCTTCAATTCTCGCTATCCGCGCATCTTTGTGCTTCATGCTCACGGGTCGAAGCAACGCCGCTTTTGCGAGGCTCATCGCCATATCCGCAGAACCACCTATACCAACACCAATGATGGTAGGAGGACAAGGTTTCCCGGCAGCATGGAGCACCGCATCGAGAACAAAGTTCGTTATCTCTTTCACTGCTTCCTCTTCAGGCTTAGGAGAAAGGATAGTAAATGCACTTACGTTCTCCGAGCCACCACCCTTTGGAAATGCGGTTATCTCAAGTCCATCAATATCCGCGATTTTATAATTTATATGCGGCATTCTGTCACCTATGTTCGCTTCCCCGCCCTCTCTTGTTATCGGATTCACCACATTTGGACGCAAAGGGATTATTCGCGTTGCTTCTTTTACGCCCTCTCTCACGCCGCTTTCGATGTCGTTCAGATTTACGTTTACGTTGCCACTTCCGAGGGTCACGAAAAAAAGTGGGATACCTGTATCCTGACATAAGGGTCTTTGCATTACCTCCGCAAGCTTTACATTATCGAGCATTGCCTTCAACTGCACTTTTGCTATTTCATTCTCTTCGCACTCGTATGCACGAGCCAGCGCCTCTTTCACATCATCCGGGAGTGCTGTTTCCGCTCTTCTCAAAATAGTTATCGTTACGTCCTTAATCAGTTCTTTCGTGATCATTATGAAGAATAAATATTTGATGTCTTTCTATTATGTAAAGGTTTATGGAAATAAGAACAATTCTGGTGGAACCAAAGCTTGAAGAGAACATAGGAGCGGTTGCAAGGGTGATAAAAAACTTCGGGTGCTCGGAGCTTTATTTAGTAAAACCAGCTAATATAGGAGAAAAAGCGAAGGCTGTTGCTTCTCACGCTTACGATGTGCTAAGTGGATGCGAAATTGTAGATTCAGTAGAAGAAGCGATAAAAAACTCGGTTATTGTTGCAGGCACCACTTCCAGGCACGGCATTTCCGCTAATAAACATCTCAGAATGCCATTTTTCTCGCCACGGCAATTAAAAGAGAAGGTTAAAGGACTCGGAAAGAGTGAAATCTTATCCGTTCTGTTTGGCAGCGAGGATACCGGACTGAAGCGCGAAGAGCTTATGCTTTGCGATATCGTTGTATGCATTCCTACGAGTTCTGAATATCCAGTGATGAATCTCTCACATGCCGTTGCTGTGGTTCTGTATGAACTAAGCGAAGTGGAAGGTGCTGCCGCTTCGGGAACGGAAAAATTAGCAAGTGTGGAAGCTAAAGAGCGTTTGTTCATGCATGTAAAAACGTTTTTGGATGAGATTGGTTATAAGGAGCACAAAAAGGAGAAGACTATGCTCATGCTCCAAAGAATTCTCGGCAGAGCAGAACTTACCGGGAGAGAGGTGCAAACGCTGAGAGGAATATTAAGGAAGGCAGAATGGAAGATTGGAGATGTTAGAACAAGAAATTGGCTGAAGGAACAGGGATGAAGCCTGGCTTCTCATTCGGTCTTGGGTTTTGGAGCGTATAAAGAAGGAGGCAAGATAAGCCTTTGGACCGAAGAGGACAAGCTCTTTTTGCAGCTTAGCTCATAAAATAATCATCTTTAATTTCGTGGCTTTTTTGATAACACAGGGATATTGTTGCCTCTATTTATTTAACATTTTCCCATATCATTTAAAATGGAATTCCAAAATTTTATTGTTCAACCACGGTACCTTAGGATTAATTCCTCTGCTTTTGAGTTTCTTATTTACGCCTTGGAACAAAGGCACAAGTTCAGGTGGGTATCGGTAGTAAGTGATATGGATTTTTTCTCCTTTTGACTTTACAAATGCCTGGCGTAATCTACGCCAATATCTCTTCTTAAGCAGCTCACAGTGCAGTAGCCCACGAGTTTAATCGCAAGCAGCGCTGAGATTTTGTTCAGCTCGGTTCCCGGCAGTTTGTCTACGTTCAGGAAGATAACTTCTTTGAGAAAGTTTTCTGTTCCCCACCGCTTTCCGTAAATAGTCACCGTTCTCTCTTCCGTATCTCGCTCAAAACAGCCTCAACGGCGTCGGGGCGATCGCCTTGATGATAGCAAAAGCAACGAGCTATTTGCAAAACGGTGTATTTGCCATGAGCCTCTCAAAATCCTTTTTTCTTCATGTGTTCGAAGGTCTTCAATACCTTTGACGTGGCATATTTTTATAGAACCTGGCTGATAGGACACATCTCTCCAATTTAAGTAAAATAGATATTAACCACTCTGAAGCCTTAGGTGTCTGAAGACCCAGAGCTTCTGCTATTTCACATGTTGTATACATTTATAGCCCCCTCCATAAAAATGATACAAAAACCTGATTTTTAAGTTAGTATTTCATGTATTTATGGCTATTTTTTCTCAAATTGTAAAAGTACACCATAAAAATCTTCAAAATTCAATTCCAGCTGAAATAAAACCGAAAAAATTATATAGGGCTTTGCACAACAGTTTTATGGTGAAAAAGATGGATGTACTTTTGGTAGGGATAGTAGTATCGCTGGGTATCAACACAAAGGAGGAATTACAGAAGATTGCTTTTTCTAATCAATGTTATAGCGCACAATTTTAACCTTCTATTTTAACTAAAACCGGGATTTCTGTCTTGCCACGTTTATGAGAGATTTCTATTGCTCCTCTATAATCCCCGGGAGTAATATTCGATTGAAGACTTAAATTGACATTAATGTATTGAGTTTTATCAATTTCCACAGTAATATTATTCTTAAAATTTTCATTATTCTTACTGAATTTTACCCAACTGACTATCGGTCCAACTGCACTCAATGTTAGTCCCCTATCACCTATTCCAATAACTCCGATTGAAATAGTTTTCACTGTAGAATTTCCAGGGGAAATTGATACATCCAATTTTTGTGGTTCAACCACAATTACCGGTGGAGAATAGAATAATAAAACAAAGCAAATTGTCCCAACCACAATTGGAATAATAATTGAAATACATAGCAGCATTTTACGTTCTTTCTTCTGCTCTTCCCACAAATCGACAAGTTTATTTATCAATTTTTCTTTTTTACCTCTACTTCGACATTACCAGAGATGAAACCTTCAGCAGATGCAGTTACAATAGCAATCCCGGGTTCTTCTGAGCTTAAGTATACGGTTGCTTCACCGTTTTCATCGGTTTTTTTATGATTAGGGATCAGGTAACCTAAAGTAGTCTCAAAATTTATGTTTATTCCTTTCCGCGGAATCTCACTCCTTTTCCAGACTTTTGATTTTTTTAATTCCTTCTGGTTCCACAAATTCTTCAAATCTGCCCCATTCAATGCTTCCTTATTCAATAATTTTTCCAAATCGTTCTCTTTCAAATTTCCCAATTTCCATTCCTTCAATTGTGCTGTAATATTTGAACACTTTGGACTCGGACTTGAAGTAATTTCTATGGACTTTGGATCAGCAGTAACTTCTACGGACCTGGTAATCCTTAAAAATCCATAGATTAAATCTCTTCTATGTCGAGTATATATAATAAAGGCATCATAGCCACTCCACAGGCAAAGCCCTGCTAAAACAAGTGGTACTCCCGATCCAAGAACAAGAGACCAAAAACAGGATATTTTCAAGATACGACATAGATAAAACGGGGATATAAGAGAAAAAGGAATTAAGGAGATAAATATATTTGCATAGAATTCCGAATAACGATAATAGTTATCGGTCAAATAGTTAAAAGCATCCTTACCTATTCGCGTGAAATAATAAAAATGTTTGATATCGGACGAAGGGTATAAACTTTCTCGTTCTTTTTCAAGCTTATCGTATTCTGAACACTTTTTAAAAATGTAGTCTTCAATTATCCAGTGATGTATTCCATCAATGATTACTCCAAAAATAGTACCCAATATGATAATGAACCCCATTACACTCAGAAAGTCAGTGATTGATCCAAACGCCAATGAAGTCAAATCATAGGAACTTAATACATCAAGCAGCATAAACGTGCTCAAAGCTGAGAAGAAGCCGGGAAATGTATGCGATAGAAGCACTTCAAATCTAAATTGTGATGGTATCTCGGGCGGCATTCTTACAGTTAAAAATTAAGAATAGAGAATATATAAATAACCATCGATATAAACAATAGGAGCTATTGTAAAATAATCATGAAATTCGACCCCAAACAGATAAGAGAAGAAACGAGCAAGGATTTTGAAGCTGCATGGATGACAGGGACGAAATACGCAAGCGAGAGAAAGCTTAACGAAAAATATCCACGGTCTTTGCGTGGTTTGAGCTATGCAAAGCCGCATCCGATATTGCTATCACCCTCGTATTGGCTGGATAGAACTTGCCACTTTTGGTATTTATTCTCCCACGGCGCTGGCGCAATACGATATTCCATATCCCGCAGTGAACCTCGGGTTGGGTGTGGAGCGGTTGGCGATGATATTGCACGAGGCGAATGACGTGAGAGCATTGGCATTTCCTCAATTTTATGCGCCCTGGGAATTGAGCGACATGGAGATAGCGAGTGTGATAAGCATAGAAGAGACTCCGAACACGGCTGAGGGTGAGAAGATAGCAGAAAGCATCGTGCGAGTATGTGAGGATAAAAGCAGTACGAAATCACCCTGCGAGTTCATCGCGTACCGAGGAAATCTGTTCGGAAGGGACGTTGAGGTATGGGTAGTAGAGCCAGAGGAAAATACACTTTTATGCGGTCCCGCTTATCTAAACGAAATAGTTGTGCATGAGGGTTCTATATTTGGGGTGCCGAGGAAGCGAGAATGGGAATCCATCTTTGAAGAGGGTGTGCCAACAAACATAAGGTTTTTGGATGCCTTCGCCGCTCTTGCTTCGCATAAAATAGAAGAGGAAGCAGGGAAAGGAGGGATAGAAAAAAAAAGACTGCGAAGTGAAGGACAGGGATAACATATAATCACACCTATCTCGCTAATGGAACTTATTATGTAAAGTTAACTGTGAAGGATGATGACTATTTAACCGATGTGGCTACTTGGAATGTTAGTATAAGCAACGTGACACAGTAGCTCTTTTTAGGTCTTAATGGAAGTTTAGATCAAATTGCACCAGAGCACAGACCCAGGGGAATAATAAAGAACCTTACCATAGATGACCTAAACGCCGTAGGAGAATACTATTTAGGAAATATTGCGCTTGGAAACTACTATGCTAACAAATCATGTGGAAGGATGTGCATAACAGTTCCAGAAAAAACTATTCACAACCTGAACACTGGAGAAAACTTCTCAACCATTCAAGCAGCAATAGATGATTCCGATACAAAAGATGGAGATACAATAACCGTTGATCCTGGAACTTATCTACTTCAGGAAATCCCGCGGATACGATTGTTCAGCTGGAATGCTCATTACGATGCCGCGGGAAACGATCACTACAACCTCAATGATGAATATATAGTTTTAAAGAACATCGGTGGTACTTCAATTAACCTGGAAGGAAGGGTTATGCAGGATAAAGAAAATCACACATATGTCTTCCCAATGTTTTGAACTCCAACCCGGTGCAACAGTAACGATTCATACTGGAAGTGGTACGGATACCGCAACAGACCTATACTGGGGCTCTAAAAGGGCAATCTGGAACAACAAAGGAGATGTAGTCTATCTTTATGGTCCTAATAAGAATTTAGTTGATACAAAAAGCTGGTAGAGTCTCAGGGCCATTTCATCAATTTCATCTTTTGTGAGAATACCTAATATCTGCTTACATCTCATTTGAGATAATCTGCATATTGGAGCTGACAATTGCACCTTAGAAGGGGTCAAAGCAATTAATTCCAGTAGCTCTGCCATTGATGTCACATCTTCGGATTACAAAATAATAACTTGACTTTCGGAAATAGAATTTGATTACTTAAATATTTTTTAACGGTGTCCCTAAAGCGACAATTATTAAATACGTGGGCTCAGCGGAGAAATTATTCAAAATACTAAGGTGCATGCTTTTTGTTGTGTCCTCGCATTGATGCTATTACTGCTGCTGAAACGCAAATTACACAGGGCTGGTGTTAAATTGAGCTTGGAAAGGATACTGGAAGAGCTTTCTGAGGTTCAACTCTCGGTTATCAAGTTTTACGATGTCAAGAAAAGGCTCTGTCTTCTTAACGACATGAACGAGGAACAGAGCAGTACGAAAGTCGAGCTTTTACGATAAATGGTTCAAGAACTTCTTCTCGAAAGATTTGGACGGCTTCTAAAAAATAAAAAAGGGAAAGCTGTTTAGAATCTCTATATTAGAAGCATGAGGAACTCTCATTCCGTAACTACTTCTGCAAATCCAACTCTCCTCGATATCTTCGTTACCCGTATCTTCACACTATCCCCTTTTTTTGTGCCGGGCACAAAGACCACAAATCCTTCTATTCGTGCTATTCCATCGCCTTCTCTTCCTACGTCCTCTATTTTTACGTCGTATGTATCCCCAACATTTATGGGGGAACTTACTTCCCTTCTTTCTCCACTATATGTCATATAACTTACAAAACCTCCTTTTTCTTTTTTACTTTCCTTCGCTTTTATTATTGTTATCTTCCTTTATATAAAATTCCAAAATTATCCTTTTATATACCCTCATGTTTTACCTACCGAATAATATACTCAATGAGCTACCTATTATAATTGAAAACAAAAGATAAAAGGAGGCGATAGTATGTGTAGTGTGGGAGGTCCGGATTTCGACCTGGAGATTGAGAAGATAGAAGTAGATAGATACAAGTGCAATAATTGTGGAAACAAGTTTGATGCGATGGGCGAGAAAGTAGTCTGCCCCTCGTGTCAGTCGGAAAACGTTGTGAAATTGTGAAGACATGACATGATACCCCTGAGCAGTAACGAGATGCTGCTGGTGCATGGAAGTAGCGGTACGTTAGCGGTAGTCAAGATAGGCGCTCAAAGGCAGTTCTTCGTTGATACCCCGGAATCCGAGATTGTATTGGCGATGGGACCTGAAGAACTGCTTGTAGCTTCTGGCTTTGGTACTGACAAACGAATAGTGAATGGGTTAAGGTGTGTGCTATATATGATTAGAGAAGTAAACTCGCCACTGATTGTGCTGCCAAAAAACCACCCCGCTTCGGCACGTCTTAAGATAGTAGTAGCCGCGGGCAGGCGAATTGCGCTGAGCTGTGATATTACCCCCGGAACACATCCAGAGCAGCACTTACTCTGTGGCATGAAGGAGTTCGATGGTGCGGAGATTCTGGGCGTAGAAGGCGGTGTGGAGCTGAAAGGGTTGGAATGGGCGAAATATGTGAAGGTTTCTATGCCTTTCTCCTCCTCTCTCTGATTTTCACTCCCGTTAAAGAGCAAAAATATTTTTTAAAACTATTAACAAATCTAAAAAGCGAACAAAATCATGGGAAAGATGATTGTGGTCAGAGACTTCTCAGAAGCAAAAAGAATCGTAATAAAGGTTGGAACCAGCAATCTCACCGATAAGAGCTACCGGCTTGACCCAAGAAAGGTTGAAAGACTCACTAAAGAGATAGTTGACCTGAAAAAGGAAGGTAGAGAAATTATTTTGGTGACGTCAGGTGCTATTGGTGCTGGTATAGGTAAGCTCGACCTGAAGCAAAGACCACGCGACATCAAAGTATTGCAGGCTACGGCTGCCGTTGGTCAGAACATCTTGATGAGCACGTACGATAGATATTTTGCCAAATACGGGCAGACAATTGCTCAGCTCTTATTGACGCACGAGGACTTCTTCGACCGAAAGAGGTATCTCAACCTTAGAAATACATTGATTACGCTGCTTAAGTCCGGTGTGATTCCAATAATCAACGAGAACGATACCGTAGTTGTGGATGAAATAAAATTGGGGGATAATGACAATTTATCAGCTCTGGTAGCAAGCAATCTCGATGCGGATTTACTTATTATACTGACTGATATAGATGGTTTATACACTTATGACCCTAAAAGGAGTAAGAAAGCAGAGTTCATCTCGATTGTGGAGGAGATAACGCCAGAGATTGAGCGTATTGCTTCAGCCAGAGGAAGAACAGGTATAGGCGGAATGAAGACAAAAATTCAAGCTGCTAAAGTCACCATGAAGGCAGGCATTCCTATGGTCATCGCAAACGGCAATGAGGAAAATATCCTCGCACGGATTATAGCAGGCGAGAGAATCGGGACGATCTTCCTACCGATGGCAGGGGGAAAGGGGAAAATGAACGATAGAAAACACTGGCTCCAGTTTGCTTCTTCGGTTAAAGGCAAGATTAAGGTAGATGAAGGTGCAAAGAGCGCATTAATAAAAAACGGTGGAAGCCTGCTTGCTTCCGGTATCCTCGATGTTGAAGACGATTTCTTGACTGGTGACCCAGTAAGCATTGTTGATGCAGAAGGCGAGGAATTCGCCAAGGGTATTACAAACTACTCCTCCGAGGAAATAAAAAAGATTAAAGGTGCGCAGTCAAACGAAATTGAGCAAATTTTGGGTCGTAAAGAATATGGAGAAGTAATTTATAGAGGTAATCTTGTGTTGGTATAAAACGTAAGATGAAACGAGGATATAAAATTGCGGTAATCCGCGGCGATGGTATAGGACCAGAGATAATAAGCGAAGGCGAAAAGGTGCTTGAGGCGGTCTCTGAGCTCGAAGGCTTTGAACTCGAATGGCGAGAATATCCGCATGGTGCAGAGCATTATTTGGCGACGGGGGAGTTAATTGGGGAGGATACGCTGACGGAGTTGGAGCAGTGTGATGCGATATATTTCGGGAGCATAGGCGACCCGAGGGTAGGGACAGGTGTTTTAGAGCAGGGTATTTTGCTTGCCATACGGTTCTATTTTGACCAATACGTGAACTTGAGACCGGTGAAACTGCTGGAAGGTGTTCGCACACCGCTGGCGGGAAAAGGTCCAGAGGATATAGATTTCACTGTTGTAAGGGAGAACACAGAGGATTTCTATGTCGGTATTGGCGGCAGAGTAAAAGGGAAAGGTAAGAAGAGGGAAGAGTTAGAAATAGTGAGGGAACTTTATCACATTAAGTTCGGGTTGGACATCGAGAGCGATGCTGATGAGCTGGCATACCAAATTGGTGTAGTCACGAGGGAGGGATGCGCGCGAGTGATGAGGTTTGCATTTGAGCTTGCAAGGGAGAAAGGGAAGAAGAAGGTGACCAGTGTGGACAAGGCAAATGTGTTAACGTATGGATATGGCTTCTGGCGGGAGATATTTACCGAAGTTGCGCGAGGTTATCCGGAGATAGATACCGAGTTTAATTTTGTGGATGCGATATGTATGTGGCTCGTGAAGAATCCCGAATGGTATCAGGTCGTAGTTACGCCAAATATGTTTGGAGATATTATCACCGACCTCGGGGCGATGATTCAAGGCGGTTTAGGTCTTGCGCCGGGAGCGAATATAAATCCTGATGGCGTTTCCATGTTCGAGCCTATTCACGGGTCAGCACCGAAGTATAAAGGCAAAGGCGTTTCGAACCCGATAGCAACAGTCTGGGCGGGTGCTATGCTTCTGGAGACAGTGGGAGAGAAAAGAGCGTCGGAAAGGGTTTTAGGTGCGATAGAAGCGGTTTTAAGGGCGGGAAAGGTGAGAACGTATGACCTTGGCGGCACCTCTAAGACGAGTGAGGTTGGCGATGCGATTGTTAGAGAGATACGAGGGCAAGATTAAGGACAACAAACAATCAAAGGCACCGTTGCAGGTGCTTCCCCATGCGAAGCTTGCTTAGCTTTCCTATCCTTCAAGTGCGCCTCGTGGTCACCACAAATAAGCAGCAAACCCTTCCTTTCTCCGACAGCATTTGCGATTGCCATTATATTTTCATCCGTAACTTTTGCGGCAACACTTAAATCCCTGCCTCTATGTGCAAACCGGTCAATTGCACGAAGATGAGAAAATGCCAACCTCAAGTCCTGCTTCTTTAACACGGAAATAGTATGCGTTTTTATTAACTCATCGTATTCAAATATGTCCTCACGGTCATCAACTGCGAATACATAGCTTATTCTTCCCCAAAGAGGTTCTGCACCCTTCGTTTCGATTGCCGCTGCGGTCTTCTGACCCTCCTCTTCAAGTATTTCCAAAATGGATTTTATCTTTGACTTGCCCACATCGTCATTTGTGAGAATGCCGTGTACTTCGGGTTTTAATCCCGTGAGAATAGAACCAATCGCCGGTGTTGTATGTCTGCTTACCGTCTCGCACTCGAACAGAAGTCCATCCAGCCTGACAAGCTCGTGAATATCCTTCAAATCATCTGCGAAATCGGTATAAAAACGGTAATCGAGACTGTCTATCACTACCAACACCATCACTTTTGGGACAGGTTTGCGAGAATAAGCGAACGCGAGTATTTGCTCGACCGGGCTTGCTGGCGAGTTCAGATACACCTTGAAGAACTCCGCCACCGTAGGCGCTATTTGTAATAGAGAAAGCGTTTGCATATCTTCTGATTATCCATACATGTAGTGAGATGATTCAGCACCCACACCTTCTCCCCGATAAGCAGCTCTCTCCCTTTGTTTCCTTATTCTCTCTTCAACAGCTTCTGCACTTTCCTTAAGCATCTCTTCTATCTTTGTTGTTTCTAAATCTATCCGGGCTAATTTCTTGAAAGCCCTGAGAGCGCCTGCACATGCTCTCAGGTCCTCGGGATATTTCCCTACGCCAAGAATAGAATAACTCTCAATGCCTAATTTAGAAGCAAAACCTGGTAGCAGCCCGGTCTTACGAATAATGGAATATCTACCGATGTTCTTTCTCGTCATCTTCTTAATTCTATTCGGGATTTCTTTCTTCGAGCCTTCAAAAAAGCCAATATATGCTTCCACTTCCCCGTCCATCTTTCTAAAGGGCTCTTGTGAAGGCAAAATTACCCCTACGGTGTATAGCTCCTTAACACAAAGCTCTTTTGAGAGATGCGCCAAAATCTCCGCCTGTTTATACGCTGCTTTTGGAATATACTCGGTCTCAGGGTATTTGCCAATATAACAGTATAATCTCCTCTCCTCACTGTACCATATCTCATCATGCGGTATTTCAAATTCTTCTTCACGTGCTTCTGCTACCGGTGGGAAGTCGTAAGAATACAGATTCACTATCTCTTCAGAGTCCTTTAAAAGTTCTTTTAGATGGTATGGTATGATATTCCCCATAGGTGGAAATCCGGCAATCAAGATATTTTTGTAATTCTTTATCTTCTCTTTAAACTTCTCCTCATCTACGGTCCAATAAACCGTGAATTCACCGATTTTAAAACTTCTGCCTACTTCCTCTTCCGCTTTTGAAGTTCTCATTTCTCAATCTCGTTCTCTCTCACTTCTCTTTTCTGGATTCGAGAATCGCATTAACCAACCTTTCTATCGATTCCCTGTATTCTTTTCGCTCCTCTTTCAATTCCTCCAAAATCCGCTCCATGTTCTCTGCTATCTTTCCATACTTTGTGTCCAGATTAGCAAAATTCTGTTGCGTTTCTGTCCTGAACTCATGCATGACATCAACGCCACTTTTTATAACTGCGATAGTTTCATCTTGCTTCCCAAGCACCCGGTCCTGCTTCTCAATCATAACATCCTGCTTCTCTGCAAGCATCTTGTTTCCGTTCTTGATGATGGAAACTGTTTCCTCTTTCCCGGCATCGAGCTTATTGCCAAGGTTCTCATTCATCATCGCAACTGTCTTAATCAACATCTTCAACGATTTTGCAGCGGTATCCAACCTCTCAGCAGTCTCCTCATCCAGTTGCTTTTTCATAGTTTACATCAACCTGCCCTATTCTTATCATAGGATCATCCTCTGGCTGTGCTTTCCTGACAAACTCCTCCAGGATTTCATCCTCTCCTTCCACAACTATCTTTACAGTTCCATCTGGCTGGTTTTCAACAAAACCATCCATGAAAAACCCCGTGAAT
>JAODGF010000111.1 GCA_025464645.1 Methanosarcinales archaeon | reverse complement strand
TGGTAGCATAGTGGTAATGCGCCACCTTGGTAAGGTGGAGACCGCGGGTTCAAGTCCCGCCCAGGGCTTATTTCATTGATACAACCTGTTCACTCCGTTGATCAATGCACGCACCGATGCAATCACTATATCTTCACTCACACCACTCGCCGTTATTGTCGTATCACCCCTGCTCATCTTCACTATAACGTTCACCAGCGCGTCTGTTCCACCGGTAATGGCATCCACGTGATACTCTTCAAGGCGCAAATCGTCCATTTCCATCCCTGACATTGCCTTCCGCAGCGCATTTATCGCGGCATCCACAGGACCAACACCAACGCCCGCTTCCACTACCTCCTCTCCATCCACTTCCAATCTTATTGATGCTGTTGGATACACATTCTTCCCGGACACCACGGATAAATCAACGAGTTTTATCTTCTCTTCCCTTTCTATTCTCAGGACATCCTCCACTACTGCTTGAAAATCGGCATCGGTAACCAGTTTACCCTTGTCCCCGAGCTCTTTCACCTTCATCAGTATTTTATTCATTTGTTCATCGTCCGCGGTGATACCTATCTCTTCTAACGCCATTTTCACCGATGCTCTTCCGGTATGCTTCCCAAATGCAAATCTCCTCTTTCTTCCTACTATCCCTGGATCTATTGGCTCGTATAAACTCGTATCCGCCAGCGTCCCGTGAACGTGCATCCCTGACTCGTGTGTGAATGCGTTATCGCCCATAAGTGGTTTGTTCGGCGCAAGCGGCATCTTTGTCAAATTCATGACCAATCGCGAAGTTTCATACAATTTCTCTTTTGCAATCTTCGTTTTTATGCCGTAAAGTATTTCTAAAGCGGTTACTACCTCTTCTAAAGATGCGTTACCCGCCCTTTCGCCCAAGCCATTCATCGTTACGTGCACGACTTTTGCTCCTGACATCACCGCTGCTACTGAATTCGCCGTTGCCAATCCGAAGTCATTATGGCAGTGCACTGCAACGGGCGTCTCGAAATCGCAAAGAGCTCGAAATATCTCCTTTGTGCGCTCCGGATACAGTACGCCAACAGTGTCACAGAAACATAAACGGTCAACAACCCCGGATAATTCAGAGAAGAAGGATTTTAAAAACACTATATCCGCTCTGGATGCGTCTTCAGCGCTTATTTCCACTTTTAAACCATGTCTTTTTACATATTCTGCCATCTCTATTGTCCTGTTTCTCAGCGTTTCCCGGTCTATCTTCAATTTCTTCTTTATGTGATCTTCAGAAACAGGTGCGACTAAATTAACCGTGTCCACATCACATTCGATCGCAGCGTCAATATCTCCTTTCAATAACCGAGCAAAGGAACTAATTTCGGCATTTAAACCCTCGTTTGCTATTGCCTTTATTCCTCTTTGCTCACCTTCTGAAATTATCGCAGTTCCTGCTTCTATCACATCTACCCCAAGTATATCAAGCTGTTTTGCAATCTGTAACTTCTGCTCAGGTGTCAATGATACTCCAGGGGTTTGCTCACCGTCTCTTAACGTTGTATCTAAGATTTTTACGGTTTTTTCTTCTTGCATCTGGTTTCTATTTCTCAATATTATTTGTTTTTGTATATAAAGTATAACTTAAGCGAGTTTAGAGGTTTAGCTCGTTAGCGGTCTATTCCCTTTGAACAAAACGCTAAACTACCAAACCGCTAAACCGCTATATTTTTACTACCTCTCCAAGCCTCCACCAATGCCAATCGCTGTAACTCCGGTTCTGAACAACTGCTTCACGCCGAAATGTCTCATTAAATCAACAAACCGGTCTATCCTTTCTGGCTCTTCTGTAAGTTCCAGTGTTACAGCATCCAAAACAGCATCCACTATTTTCGCTCCGTAAGATTCCGCAAGCTGCATCACCTCAGAACGAGCTTCTGAATCCTTTACGTGCACCTTCATAAGGCACAAATCCCTGACTATCGCCTCACGCTCGCTCAAATCCACTACTTTCACCACTTCTATCAGGTTGCTTATCTGCTTCCTTACCTTCTCCAATTCGCTCTCAGAACCTTTTATCGCCACCGTCATCCTTGATAACCCTTCCTTCTCGCATGGAGAAACCGTAAGCGAGGTGATATTTATCCCTCGCTGGGTGAACATGCCCGACATTCTCGTTAGTACGCCTGGATGGTCTTCCACCAATAACGAAATTATATGTGTTTGCATCTTTCCGTTCCTATCATTCCTATTATACCTCCACCAGGAGGAATCATAGGCAATACCTTATCCTCCTTCCCCACAATCATATCAAGTACTGCTGGTTTTCCTGACTCGAAAGCGCTATTTAATGCATCTTTCAACTCCTCCGGCTTTTCTACTCGCTCTGCATAGCACCCAAACGCCTCCGCCAACTTAACAAAATCCGGCGTGATCCCCAGACCTGTTTGAGCATATTTCTTCTCATAGAACAGCTCCTGCCACTGCCTTACCATGCCCAAATATCTATTGTCAAAGATGCACACTACCACCTGTATATCGTTCTCAACGCAGGTAGCCAGGTCTTGGCAGGTCATCAGAAAACTTCCGTCTCCTGCTATGTCCACGACTTTCTTATCCGGCGCTGCAACCTTTGCCCCTATCGCTGCGGGGAATCCGAATCCCATCGTCCCCAGCCCGCCAGAGGATATAAACGTGCGCGGCTTCCTTGTCATGTAATAATGTGCTGCAAACATCTGACACTGCCCCACTTCTGTGGTAACGATTGCATCGTCATCCAGGATTTTACTGAGCTCTTTTATTAATATATCTGATACCGATGCCCCTTCCCTCGGTATCTCTTCTACACACGAGTCACATGCCTCGTGCATCTTTTTTATTCTCTTCTCCCACTCGCTCCCACTTTTCTTCGCGCTCTTTTTCGCCAGCAACTTTAATATTTCCAACAGCGCAAGCTTCACATCTCCTACAATCGGTATATCCACCGGCATGTTCTTGTTTATCTCCGCGGTATCTATGTCCACATGTATAAGCGTGGCATCCGGAGCAAACTGGTCTAATTGCCAGCCCGTGGTTCTATCGCTGAACCTCGTCCCTAAGGCGAGCAGAGCATCACATTCGTTTATCGCTCTGTTCGCATAGACCTGCCCGTGCATCCCTGCCATACCGAGGCAGAAAGGATGATTCTCCGGAATCGCTCCTTTACCCATAAGCGTTGTTACAACGGGAGCAGCAAGAAATTCCGCTAAACGCTGTAACTCCGTCGTGGCATCAGCACTGATTACACCTCCCCCTGCCAGTATAAGAGGTCGCTCCGCCCGTGCTAAAATCTCAACAACTCGCTTTATTTGCACTTGATTCGGCTTTATATTTGGTTTATAGCCTGCAAAAGTCTCCTTCGGATGTAAATCCACATCCGCTACGCCTGCCAGGATATCCTTTGGGAGGTCAACTAAAACAACTCCTTTCCTTCCGGTATTAGCAATGTAAAAGGCATTGTGGATGACCTTGGGTAAATCTTCTGTTCGCTTTACGAGGAAATTATGTTTCGTGATAGGCATGGTGATGGTGAAGGTGCTTGCTTCTTGAAATGCGTTGGTGCCTATTACAGAGGTTGGCACCTGTCCCGTTAATGCCACCACGGCGGAGGAATCCATGTTTGCATTCGTAAGTCCCGTAACGAGGTTCGTGGCACCGGGACCCGAAGTGGCAATACAAACGCCTGCTTTCCCGGATACACGTGCATAGCCGTCAGCAGCGTGCGCCGCACATTGCTCATGCCTCATCAATATATGCCTTATCGCCTCTTCCTTGTAGAGCACATCATACAAGTCTAACAGAACTCCACCTGGTATTCCAAAGGCTACTTCCACTCCTTCAGTCTTCAACTCTTCCACCACTATTTCCGCTCCACTTAACTTCATTTCTCTTTTTTCCTCCATGCCATTAAAAATTAGGAATAGTATTAAATTAATATTAAATCATGATTAGCGTAATAGAAAAATACATCAGATTTTGTGAAAGTAGCTTTGGAGCCAATCTCATGGCTAAAGAAGCAGATTACCTCAGAAACGAGCTAAAAGGTAGGCGGAAGATTCTGGATGTGGGTTGCGGTATAGGCACGTTTGAACAAAGATTGCCGGAATTAGACATAATTGGGGTTGATAGGGACAAGGAAATGATAGAAACGGCGCGAGCAAGAACACCAAATACTTATTGCCTCGCGGATGCCAAGCGATTACCCTTTCGCGATACTTCTTTTGATGCTCTATTCTATGTTACGAGTTTGGAATTTACGGATGATTATAAAGGTGCAATAGAAGAAGCAGTTAGAGTTTTAAAGCCAGAAGGGAAATTAGTTGCGATGGTTTTAAATCCAGAATCCGGATATTTTAAAACTCACTATTCAAAACAGGGCTCTTATTTTAGAAGAATAAGACATAAAAACCCTAAAAAAATGGTTGAATACATTGGACGACGTTTCAATCTTCAAACAAACTATTTCTTGGGCATTGATGGGGAAAAGATTTTTGATACGCAGAATAAAAGGTACGCAAGTTTGTTTATTATAAAAGGAATTAAGAATAAGAAAAACATCCAAAAATGAGAACAGCAAGCGTAAAAAGGAAGACAAAAGAGACGAATATCGAGGTGGAATTGAACCTTGACGGTACGGGAACGCATGAAATAAGCACAGGGATAAAATTCTTTGACCACATGCTCGCTACATTTTCAAGGCATGGGTCTTTTGACCTCGTTGTGCACGCAACGGGTGACTTGAGCCACCACGTGATAGAAGACACCGGGATTGTGTTGGGTGAAGCGTTAAAAAAAGCAATCGGCGGAGAAGAACCGGAAGGAAGGGAGAAGACCGTGAGGTTTGGCTGTGCAGTTATACCGATGGATGAATCCCTTGCAAGATGCGCATTGGACATCGGTGGTATAGGCGGTGGAAGAAGTTATACGGTGTTCGAGGTGGAGCTTGGTAAAGAGCGAGTAGAGGACGTTAACACAGAGAACATACCGCATTTCTTTTATTCGCTCGCTACGCATGCAAACTTCACCGTTCATGTGTATGCAACGGGCGAGAACGAGCACCACAAGATAGAAGCGATATTTAAAGCGCTGGGTGTTGCATTGAGCAAGGCAACGAGGATAAAATAAAGGTAGAAACCGTGGAGGATTTGGAATCACTTCCAGAAGATGAATGGATAGAGGTACAGGAGGGACTGCATGCAAAGTTTGTTTACCGTATAGACCGGGAGGATTTATATATCATTAAAAAATAATAAAACTATACTAAGAGGTGCATAATCATGGAAGCTACTTCTGTTATCTTGCCACAAAAGCTTGGGTTGAAGCTAAGAGAAAAGGCAGAGGAAATGGGGTACCTACCCGAGGAGTTAGGTGTTGAACTATTGAGTAAGAGTTTGAACGAGGAACTGGATCCAGAGGGGCTTGTAGAACATTATCAATCCTTGAGCGAGAAATATCTTGGTGATGCGAGGGAACTATTGGAGAAGGGGGATTTAGTGCAGGCGTCGGAGAAGTTTTGGGGTGCGGCTGCATTAACAATAAAAATGGTGGCAGCAAAGAAAGGTTTGAAGTTGGAGGAGCATGGTAGTCTGTGGGCTTTTGTAAGTACGCTCTCGAGAATGAGTAGCGATGAAGAACTCGTCAGATTCTTCGGTGGGGTAAATATGTTGCATCGTAACTTCTATGAGAACGAAATGGATAAAAATGCAGTAGAAATTATAGCAAGAGATGCAGAGAAGTTAATAGAAAAATTAAGGAGATTAGAGCATCTTAAGAAATAAGTTAAAAGATGCAAAGGATGCATTATCTTGACGGCGCTTCGCTTCGACGATGAAATCCCGGCTATTCAAGGTCTTTACCGGAAGTAAAAAAGTTAGACATGTGGACAGAGAAATACAGACCAAAGAGGTTAGATGAAATCGCAGGGCAAGCACAGGTGGTGAAACAGATAAAAGGGTTTGTCAAGGAGAGAACAATACCAAATCTCTTGCTCTGGGGTCCAAAGGGTACAGGTAAGACCTCTCTGGTTTATGCCCTTGCGAGTGAGCTATACGGTGAGTTCTACGCTGAGAACCTCATGCTTATAGAAACCTCTGATTTTGTTGAACAGCGTAAAAAATGGCTGCGGGAGGATAAAAGATTCAAATTCTTCTACGATGAGCAGAAATCCGCGATAGATATTTTTAAGGAGATGATAAGAGAGTATACCGCGTTGTCACCACTAAACGCCCCCTTCAAATTACTATTTTTCAGTAATGCCGATTTTCTTCCCGGAAATGTTCAACAAGCGTTACGAAGGGTGATAGAACGGAGCAACAAAACATGTAGATTCATCTTCTCCACCACGAGACCCGCGGGTGTCATCCCTGCGATAAGGTCAAGATGCCTGAACTTTCACTTCTCGCCTTTAGATAAAAGCGGTGCGATGGATACATTGGTAAAGTCAATAGCAGAGGAAGAAGGTGTAAAACTTACGGAAGGTGGTTTGAAAACGCTAAAAGAATATGCAAGGGGAGATGCTGGTGCTGCAATAAATATGTTAGAAGCAGCAGCAACGGCGACGAGAAAAACGATTGAAAGTGACAGAATAGAAGAGGTTGTGCAGAATGCTTTTTTTCAAAGAAAGATAGCGGAGGAGTTGATAGATTCGGCATTCGAGGGGCGGTATAAAGATGTGAGAGCGGGATTAGAATTTCTGATAAAGGACGCGCGAATAGGAGGAAAAGAAATTCTGATAGAGATACACGAGGCGTTGCGAAGGAAGATGACAATGCAAGAATCGAAAAAATTCGCAAAGCTTGTGTTATATGAAGGCGAAGCGGATTTCGATCTTTGTAATTCCTTAAATGCAATAATACACTTAGAAGAGATGCTGATGAAAATGTCGTATTTGCATGGCTGATGTAAAAAACCACGAGATTTATCTTCTAACTGCGTGCCTGCTTCGTAGTAGCATATTTCCAAGGCACATCGCTTGGGCTTGTTCTCTTCGCGATAGATAAAAAGCTTAAGATATACTTTTCAAGGCTGTACCCTCGGATAATACCACCCGATTTTCTTTTGCTGCATCTGAGTCATATCCAACCTTGGGAAGTAAATAGAAATACCCTAAGACCATATAGGGAAACCTATTATGAAGATTCAACGCCTCTGCAAATATCCTCTCAAATAGTGTGTCATAATTCTTCTCAATGGAGCTCAATTGACTTCTCACGTTAATTGCCATGATAGGTCCAACAGATGCATTTGTGCCATTTTGTGGAGGCTGAACTAAAATGTCCTGCTCCTTCTTCTTTGGGAATCCATAAACCTTCTTATCTGTAACAACCCAACTCGATTATATTTACCATTTCTAATAGCCTCTTCATATATCTCTTTCATTTCTTGAAGTTTATCCGATAACAATTGTATATCTGCGGGCATTTTATTCGCCCTCCATTCTGATGTTTATAAATTTTGATACAATTTTGTTTACTTTCGTTATTTCACCTTTAAGTTTATTTCTCACTTCCGCTCTGACATTGTTCTTCTGCGCAAATTTCATCGCTTTTACTTTTTCATGACACTCTTTCCCAATATCAGCGAGTTTTAGATGCATATCGTCATTACTGTTATATTTAGGTATTGCAAAAAGTAATGGTCTTCTATGAATAGCACGAGCACCAAAAAGTCCTCTTGGTTGTAAAGGTTTTATTAGCTCGTTAATTATTTCGGAGTTAAAAATAGCACATACGTAATATGCTTCCATCTCATTTTCAGTTTCAAAAAACCATGTCTTGACATCCACAATAAAACCTTTTGGTTTTACTTCTTTTCCATTTGCTATGAAACAGGGTAGCGATGACTTATCAATAACACAGGAGACCAAATTGGTACCAGTTGCGTTGTATAATACAACGTATCTCTTGGATGAATTCTGAGTTGTAAGGAGATTATTGTAGTTTAATCTATCCAATAAACTTGGGAAGCGCTTTTTTGATTTTTCTGTCCTTCTTTCGCGCCAAATCTCCTCTGCTTTTTCAAGCCATTCGTCAGCGCCTGTAAACCCCGCTCTTTGTAATTCATTTGAATTTAATAGCCTATACCCATTAAAATGCTCTCTAATCGGAAGTATGACTGGATGAAGTTTAATATAGCCAAAAGGAATTATCTCCCAAGCCAACAATGTGGCATACAGAAAATCATCCTCCACGCAACCTTCTAATACAATTTTCCATGGCTCTTTAACCATGTGATAAATCTCAGAGGAGGTTTTCACAGTAGCTTGTAAGTTTGTGTGCGAAATAATATTTACAAAATAAAGCGACCTTGGGAATATACTCGCACCTACCTTGAATTTATCGGGGGAATGTATTTACAAACCTCCGTAGATAATCTTGCCTTTGCTTCAGAGAATTTGAGATTTCTACCATGTAACTCGCCTGCATACCTTTCTGATAATACTGGGTATTCAGTTGTACCATCTTTTAATCCAATTAGCACACAAGAAGGCATATTGAAGAGAGGATTCACATCCTCTAAATCAATTATTTTGATTAGCTTTATAGGTGGCTTTTTAAATTTTCTGAAGTTGATGTGATGGATTGTTCCTGCTAAAACGCTCCTTGGCATTACAAAAGCTATTATCCCTCCCCTTTTCAGGTATAAATCAGCGCACTTGCAGAAGAAGAGTGTTGCGAGTTCCATCTGAGTAAAAAGATGAACGTCTTTATTTTCAAGTAGGCGGTAATTTAAGACCTCCTTCTTTAAAAAGTTCTGGTATTCTTTATTTTTCATAGACCTCATAACAATCCAGGGAGGATTACCAATGATTATGTCGTATTTATCAATTTTTCCATAATTGAACAGGTCTGGTGACTTCAAACAGTCTTTTGTGTAAATTGGTAACGTTATCTCTTCCGAATCTTCAATTAAATCGCTGATTGCCATTAGATAGTTTGCCTTTGTGATGGTGGCAGCTATCGGATTTACGTCTATGCCTGCCACATTTTTTATTATTTCTTTTAAGGACGCTCTTTTTTCGATGAGGTGTCTTATATAACGATATAGAAAAGTGCCGGAACCACATGCGGGGTCTAAAATTTTGGGAATACCTCCTTTCCGTAAGGCAAACACATCATTCAGAATAAGTTGAACGAGCCATTCCGGTGTGTAGTATTCACCGGCTTTGTGCCTCTCTTTGCGTTCAACGATCTCTTCGTATATTTCTCTAAATATATCTTCGTCTATTTTGGAGAAATCGTAATTTGCTAATGCCTCAATAATGGAACAAAATAGGGCGAAAGATTTATCCTCTATTCCGGGACTGAGAAGCCACAGAGAGAAATCCTCTTCCAGGAAATTTGCAATGCCTTTGGCTCTAAAATACTTCCCGCTGATAACATCGAGAATTTCATCTCTATTTGGTGATTTTTCAAATTTCAAATAAACCGCAATTTTAGCTACGATATCCAGATATGTATGATCTAAGAACAGCGAAATATCAGGTTTGTATCCATAAAATGTTCCAATGGTACTTGCCCAATTATCCACCTCTGCCTTTATACCCGGTTCGCCTTTTACTTCTTTCCAGAGACATTCCAATGTCTTGTTAACATAGTGATATATATGACTTGTAGAGCCAAATTCCGCTCTGAGAGCGTGTGCTGAGATTGGCGCAAGATTGTTTGTATCTTTACTTATGGGTTTATTTTCTACCAGCACTGCTGTGCATGACATTATTTGTTCACTCCATCCCTTGTATGCAGTTTTAAAAATTTCTGCTCTAAACTCCCTGAGAATTTCTTTTATCTTCATGGCATTTCTTTCTCTTAAGATTTAATTATGCACAGGGATATAAAACCTATCTATTCCGCTTGCATGGTGCTGGGCGTTGCGAAGTGGTGAAGTCATTCTCCATTTCCCTTATATCCAAGAAGCCTATCAGGAAGACTTTGAAATACATGCTATATCTTTACGCCCAAAGCGGGCAGTCATGTATCCTTATCCAGCTTTTCAAATCATCAACCTCAATGGCTATCTTAAATCCAAACAAACAAGCCTTCGAGAATGAATATCCCCGTAAGTGCCACGAGTATAAAGAGCATTCCTATAAATCCATTCTTACATATAACGTCCAAGCCCTCCTTGTTTTTCCATTCTCCACGAATCATCGGGATTAAACTCCTGAGCAAGAAGAAAATTGGCAACAAAAGCAGTAGAAGTACTACTCCTTTGACGATAAACACGACTGGAATAAACAGAATTAAAGCACATACGGTCATTAAGATATAAACTGGCGCCATTCTCTCCTTACCAAATATAACCACGAGATTCCTTTTATTTGCGGACAAATCCGCTTCGTAATCCGGGAATTCGCGTATTATCTTCATTGCTGGTGCATGGATAATCCAGGGGAGTGCGACCACGAGCGGGAGCAAACTGAATCCCTGTTGCAAATAGAAACCCATAAATACGGGAATGGCAGCGTTATTAATACACAAAAAAGCCTCGCCAAGCCCTCGATGTGATGCCTCTATCGGCGGCGCAGTATAAAATAGACCCATAAGACCCGCAAGTAAACCTATGGGGAGCGTTAATACTCCAGTATTAAAATGGAACTGGAGCAGTATCGCGAGCGGAATTGCAGCAATAAAGAAGAGTATGGATGCAATTAGAGCTTGTCTCCTTGGCAACAGACCTTCTACCAGCACCCTCGTCCCCCCGGTCGTTGTGACTCCCACTTTATCGCCACCGATACGTTCCACGTTTATCTTGTCGGTTTCGTAGTCGAAATACTCGTTCGATATGAAACACGCATTGGTCAGGAAATAGATGGCAATGACAGAAATGGCGAAGACATGCCAATTTATTCTTCCACTTACAAACCATGCAATACTGGTGCCGAGCAGGAAAGGTAGCTGAGTGGTTAGATGCTTATGCAGTTCCTGTATCCTTATCCATGCGATTAATTTATTAGCCATGTTTTGCGGTGGTTCACCAAACATATAAACATATCCTTTTATGTTCATATTCAACAAAGGATATAACATATAGCGAGGAAACCGGAATACGAATATATTGTAATTGCTCAATATCCTGTGGTATATTTAAATTCTAAGCACTAAACTCTAAATAAGTCCCTACTGAGCTTGTGGGGTTACCGGGGCAGAGCCCACGATGCTTAGGATTATTCACTTAAGTATTCGCCTATCATCGCCTTGAAGATATTAAAAATCCGTAAATTTCTCTTCGTTGCAGGCCACCCCATGCTCCTCTTCTCGTTAATCACGGAGTTAAACATCATATCTAACTCGGATTTAAGTTGCATTAATCTTTCTCGCCTCACATCTGCGGGTTTTATCTTCTCTATCTCGTCTATGGCGTTGGTGAGCTCAATTGCAAGTTTTATTCTTTCTTCCCTTGCCCTGAATGAATCATGGTCAATCAACCCACAGTCTGCCTTCAGAGAGTTCAGTCTCAATCCGGCACGGTAAGTGCAATCTACGATTTCGTCCCTGGTCATCCATTTGGTTTCATAATTCAGGATATACTTCCAACTTGGAGATAGCATTGCTCTCTGGTATTCCTTTAGGGTGGTGAAGAGGATTTTGTATCCGAACTTCTCGGGATTCTCGTATGTTATGCACCCCGGGTCAATAAAAGGGGAATAGGGTAAAATAAAAGGGACTACACGCTCACCAAATTTGTTCATCAGATACCCGCAGTAGTCCACGGTCTCCATGACAGATTGGCAATTCTGAAAAGGAAGACCGATCATAAAGAAAATATCAAATCTGCGGCATCCAAAATCCAGAGCCCACTTTATATTCTCTTCCATTTCATGATTTTTATACCGCTTTCCGCACACTTTCCTTATCTCTTCATCATGCGTTTCAGGCGATATTTCAAAGTTGAAGTTCTTGATAGAATCAGCTACGAGTTCAAAATACTCCTTCGGTGCAGTGTCAAATAGCTCAATTACTATCTGGTTATCGAAGGATATTCCTTTCAGCCCGTTCAGGACGGTGTAAGCGTATGCCTCACCACCCTGTCTGAGGTCACCGGTGATAAAAATTGGCGCACGTGTATATTCGACGATCTTCGCTATGTCCTCAACGATCATTTTGGGATCACGAAAAGCAGGTTTATTACGATTGCAGTACGTTTTCAACGCCCTCCTGGAACCCCCACAGAAGGTGCAATTATAAACACACCCGCGACAGGTAATCACCTCGGTAATGGGATAGTCAAGCCACTCATGTGCAGCCCAACCCTTCCAGGGACTCAAACTCTTGACATCCATGTATTTCAAAGCAGATTTGAAGATATAGAGGTAGCTATTTGACTCATTAACAGCGTTCGGGACATGATTGAACGGGTTTATATGAACTTCTCCAGTTTTATCTTTCCATACCAGGTTTGGAATGTGGGACAGAGGGTAGTGATGGATAATCGCTTCCAGGAGTTGCAAAAGGGGCTCCTCTGTGGAATCGCCTCGGATTATAAAATCTACCTCTGGACAGCGAATCAAATCCATGAAGAAGTAAGTTGCAGAAAATCCACCGAAAATTATGGGTATGTCTGGATGATAACGCTTGCATATCTTCGCAACTTCGAGGCTCCCCTGTGCATGTACCAACCAGTGGAAGTCAATTCCAAAAGCCTTTGGTTTAAGCTTGCGTATCATCTTTTCCGCATCAAATTTTGGTTTATCAAGCATTCTCGCTGCTAAGTTCACTATTCTCACATTTAACCCGTTCTTTTCCAGATGTTCAAGAATGGAGAAGAACCCCACGGGATACATCTCGAATACCGGAGTTGACGGGACCCCATCGGCAATTGGTCCATACATTATTGGATACTTTCGGAAATCATCC